>CAMWIS010000051.1 GCA_947174375.1 uncultured Bacteroidales bacterium | reverse complement strand
AAGACGGCCAGCCCGAAGACGGGCGCCATGGCCAGCAGGTGGTCGAACACGTCGGCCTGTATGGCTTCGTAGGTCAGCCATTCGGACGTGCGCGTAAAGCAGTAGATCTGAATCGGCAGCCCGAAGTCGTCCATGGCCAGCTGCCGCACCATGAGCGTGTAGCCGTCGGCGTTTTCGATATTCGGGTGGTGGCGCAGGTAGAATTCGATGTATTTGCGGAACAGGAACACGTTGGTCAGGCCGCCGTGGGGCAGGACGGTTCCGGCTTCCGCCGTCGCCTCGGCCGCATAGGGCTTCATGAAATCCGCCAGGGCTTCGATTTGCGCCAAATGCGCGATGAAATCCGGCTCGCAGAAGCGGATGCCCGTCATGTCGATGTTGAACGCGCGCTGGATGCGGCGGTGCTTGGAATCGGACATACTCCGCCAGTTGACGACCGAGTCGGAAATCAGGTTGTAGGCCGGAATCGTCGTCACGGTCAGGTCGAAATTCTGCACCTTGACGGTGGTGAGCGTGATATCCACCACGGTGCCGTCGGCGTTGAACTTGGCCATCGTAATCCAGTCGCCTATGCGCACGATGTCGTTGTAGGCCAGCTGCACGCCCGCCACCAGCCCCAGGATGCTGTCGCGGAAAATCAACATGAGCACGGCCGAGGCCGCCCCGAGGCCGCCGATGAATACGAGCGGCGATTTGTTGAGCAGGATCGAGAGCAGGATGATGGCGCCGAGGAAATAGACGATGATTGTCGCGAATTGAATCAACCCCTTGAACGAGCGTTGCTTGTCGCTTTGGTAGGTGGCCTGGTAATCGACCACGCACCAGAGGAGCCCCACGATGATGCGGACGGCGTACCACAGCGTGCCGATGGCGAGCAGTTTCTGCAAGGGTTTTATCCAGCCTTGAAACTCGTCGAAGATGCCGGGCACGGCGTTATAGAAGATGATGCAGATGATGAGGTAGGAGATGCGGCGTATGACGTGCTGGCGGATGATGATGTCGCCGATGCGGGTCTTGTTTTTGGTGGCGATGGTGCGCACGATTTTGGACAGCACGAAGCGCAACACCCAGTAGAGCCCCCACGTGAACAGGCCTACGCTGATGAGCACGGCCAAGGTCGTGGTGATGCGGATGGCGCCGGCGTGCCAGCCGGAGGCCGCCAGGAACAGGCCGAAGCGGGCGATGAGGTCCAGGATGAATTTGAGTATCATATCACGGCTATGTTTCCCGCAAAGTTAAGAAAAAATGCTACATTTGTCATAAAAAAGGAGGTCGTTATGAAAGCGTCTGTCAAAGGTTGGAACTTGGTTTTAGGCGGGCTGGCGTTGGCCTTGCTGTTCGCCGCCACCGGCTGCCGGTCGGTGAAGCAATACCGCTTCGTGTCTTCGAACTTGGAGGCTTGGTATCCGTTGGATGAAAGCGCTCCCGACCCCGACAGCCTGTCCGGGCTGCGCGTGGCCTTGCAGGCCGACTGGGTGACGAAGAGCCCTTACGGGCAGGCGGTGGCCGACCGCATCAACGATGCGCTGTTGGATGCGCTCTGCGGCATCGTCTATGGCGACACCGAGCCGGGCGACCGCGAGATGGGCGCGTCCGAATCCTTGGCGGAGGCCACGTCCGGCATGGAACTCATGGCGGCGGTGGAAGCCGCGGAGCCCGAAATCGCCTCGACCTATGGCCGTCAGCTGGCCGATACGATTCTGTTGCAACATCCGCTTGGCCAAGCGCAGCCCGAGGCGTGGATGCAGGCCTTGGTGAACCGTTACCTGTCCGAATACCGCCAGGACTTGGGCGGCCTGGCGGCCGATATCGAAGCCGGCCGTTTCTCGCCCAATGCCGCGGCCTATGAGCTGGAATGCCACCAACTGCTGGAGGTTTCGGAAAAGGACGTCTTGGTGTGGAAAACGCAACTCTATCTCTATACGGGCGGCGCGCACGGCTCGCAGGCGGTGCGCTATCTCAACGTCAACCCCAAGACCGGGGCCGAAATCACGCTGTCCGAGGTCATCAAGCCGGAGATGATGGATACGGTGCGCGACCGCGTGCGCGCAAAGCTGGCGGAGAGCGCCGAGAGCCGCGATATCTTCGATTTGGCGTCCGTGGAATTGCCGTCCCAGTTCCGTTTGGGCGGCGACGCCATCGTGTTCCAATATCAGGTCTATGAAATCGCGCCCTATGTGTCGGGCCCGATTGCGGTCAGCCTGACGAAGGCCGAACTGGCCGACTGCCTGCGGTAGGGCGGGGCGGTTGTCCGCCGCTTAGACCGTCTGTTCCACCGACCAGACGAAGGCGCGGATGCCCACCTCTTCGTTCACCTGATCCAGACGGTGTACCTTGTCTAAAATGACCGGCACCTTGTCGTCGTCCACAACCGTGATGACGGCCGAGTTGATTTCCGGCCACGTGTGGGTGCCGCGGTGCGGGTCACCCGTCTTGCTGCCGCGGCCCTCCACGTTGGAAAACCACGTGAAGCCGCGGATTTCCAACGTGTCCAAAAGATATTCCACGCGCTCTACGTTCGCCTGGTTGAATATGATGAATACTGCTTTCATAACGGTCTTGCTTTATCGGTTGTCTTCCATAAACGTATAGGCCTGCCGCAACTTGTTCTGCTTGTCGCGTTCGCCGTGGCGGGCCATCATGGCATAGAGCACGGGCACGATGATGAGCGTGATGACGGTCGAGACCGTAAGGCCGCCGATAACGGTGATGCCCATCGGCGTCCACATCTCCGAGCCTTCGCCCACGCTCAGGGCCATCGGCAACATACCCAAAATCGTCGTCGCGGTGGTCATCAAGACGGGGCGCAGACGCGAACGGCCCGACAGCGCGATGGCTTCGTTGAGTTCCAGGCCGCGGTCGCGCATAAGGTTGATGTAGTCCACGAGCACGATACCGTTCTTGACCACGATGCCCACGAGCAGGATGGCGCCCAAGGCCGCAATCATGTTCAGCGTCGTGCCGGTCATGAGCAGGGCCAGCACCACGCCCGTAAACGAGAACGGGATGGCCATCATGATGATGAACGGCTTGCTGAACGATTCGAACTGCGAGGCCATGACGACGAACACGAGCATGACAATCAGCAACAACAGCACCACCATGTTGCCGAACGTCTCCTGCTGGTCTTCGAACGCGCCGGCATACACGATCATGATGTCGCCCGGCACGTCCACCTCGGCGTCGATGGCGCTTTTAAGGCCGGCCGCCAGTTGACCCAGCGAAACGCCCACGGGCGTCACGTCCACTTTAACGACCCGTTCGCGGCGCTTGCGTTCGATATTGGGCGGCCCCCAATATTCCCGCACGTCGCCGATTTCGTCGAGCTTGATGATGGCCCCGTCCGGCGCCTGGAGGCTGATGTCCTCGAGGCTCTCGATTTTGTTGCGGTAGTCCTCTTCCAAGCGCACGATAATGTCGTATTCGTCGCCCAACTCGCGGAACTTGCTGCACGTAAAGCCGGCCACGCGGTTACGCAGGGCGGCGGCCACGGTGGCCGTCGTCAGGTTGTGCTGCGCCAACTTCTCCTTGTCCAGGTTGATTTGCAGTTCGGGCTTGTCTTTCTTACGGCTTATCTCGATGTCGCGCGCGCCCTTGACGCCGGCGGCCACGCGCTTGATGTCTTCGGCCACGCGGTTGGTCGTGTTCAGGTCGTAGCCGTAGATTTCGATGCTCACGTTGTTTTTCTGACCGCCGCCGCCCGTGCCCTGCGTGCTCACCGTATAGTCGATGATTTCGGGGAAGGCCGCCAGCTGGCCGCGGAAGTCCTCGGCGATTTCAAACACGCTGCGGTCGCGGTCTTTGAGGTCTTTCAGACGCACGGTCAGCGAAATCGTGTTCGTGCCGTTGTTGCCGAACAGGGCCGAGAAGCCGCCTTCGTCGTCGGCCCCCGTGGAGGAGGAGATGACCGTCACTTCGGGATAGCGTTCTGCAAGCAGTCTTTCCAATTTCTCGGTCGTCACCAGCGTCTCTTCCACGCGCAAGCCGGTACCCAGCTCAATTGTGGCCGTAAAGCGGCTTTCGTCCGACTGCGGCATGAAGTCCATACCCACGAACTTGAACAGATAGAAGGAGGCGAGGACGCAGACCACCGAGATGACGACGATTTTCTTCTTGTTGTTCAACGCCTTGCGCAACAGCCGTTCGTAAAAGACATCCAGGCGGTTCAGCGCGGGTTCGATGAAGCGGGCGTGCAGGGCGCTATAGCCGCGCAGCTTGGCGTCCTTGTCGCGCAGGCGCAGCAGTTTGGAGGAGAGCATGGGCGTAAGCGAGATGGCCGCCGCCGTGGACGTGCAGACCGTAATCGTCACAATCCAGCCCAACTCCTTGAACATGATGCCGGCCATGCCGCTCAGCGTCGTCAGCGGCAGGAACACCGCCACCACGACCAGGGTCGTCACGATAACCGACACCCACACTTCGTTCGTGGCGTAGATGGCCGCTTCCCGCGGACGCGCGCCCCGTTCGATGTGTTTCGTGATGTTCTCCAATACCACGATGGCGTCGTCCACCACCATACCGATGGCGATGGAGAGCGAGGAGAGCGAGATGATGTTGATGGAGCTGCCCGTCAAGGCCAGGTAGATGAGTGATACAATCAACGAGATGGGGATTGTCAGCACGATGATGAACGTGGCGCGCCAGCGGCCGAGGAAGAACAGCACGACGAGCGTGACGAACAAGAGCGCGAACAACAGGGTCGAAGACAGGTTGCCGATAGACTGCTTGATGAACGTGGACGAGTCATAGACTTCCTGGATTTTGATGTCGGGCGGCAGCGTCGGCTGCAATTCGGCCAAACGCGCCTTGACGCCCTTGGCCACGGCCACGGTGTTGGCGCCCGACTGCTTCATGACCATCATACGCAAGCCGGGTTTGCCGTTCGAGCGTTCGGCCACGGTCACGTCCTTGAGCGTGTCGTTGACCGTCGCCACATCCTTGACGTAGATGTTGCGGCCGCCCTGGCTGCCCACGACGAGGTTGCGGATTTCGTCGCTCTCGTCAAATTCGCCCTCCACGCGCAGCTGGTAGTCGGTGCGCCCCATGCGGACGCTGCCGGCCGGCATATCCACGTTGGCCGCCGCGATGACGTTGCCGATGCCTTCGATCGTCAGGTGGTAGGCGTCCATCTTCTTGGCGTCCACATCCACGTAAACGACGCGTTCGGGCGCCCCGCTCAGGAAGACCGACGCGATGCCGTCCACGCGGTTGAGCGAGTTGACCACCTTGTCGTCAATCAATTTCTCCAAGCCGTTATACGATTCGTCGGCCGTAATCGTATAAAAGATAATCGGCATCATGCTCGTGCTGAACTTGTAAATCGTCGGCCGCTCGCAGTCGTCCGGCAAATCGCTCAGCACCATTTCCAAGGCGTCGCGTATGTCGTTCGTGGCCACGTCCAAGTCCGAGCCCCATTCAAATTCCAGCGAAACGATCGAGAGGTTGTCTTTGGACGTGGACGAGATTTCCTTCAGCTTATCGACCGTCGTCAGGCTGTTTTCAATCGGCTTGGTGATGTTTTCCTCTATATCGGCCGCGTTGGCGCCGGCATAGACGGTCATGACCGATATCGCCGGCATTTCCATGTCGGGGTAAAGGTCAATCGGGATTTTCGTCATCGAATACAGGCCGAACAGGATGATGGCGGTAAAAACCATCATCGTGGTGACCGGTTTGTTGACGGCGGATTTATAAATGCTCATGTCTTGTCGATTTTATTATTCAACCACCTGGACGGGCACGCCGTCGTTGAGGCGGCCTTGGCCTTCCGTAATCAGTTCCATGCCGGGTTCCAACCGTTCGGACACGATTTCCACCCGGTCGTTGAAGCGGTCGCCGATTTTGACGACGATGCGGCGCGCCGTGCCGTTTTCCACCACGAAGATATAGCGCTCGTTAGAGCCCTGCATCTTGAGCACGGCGTAGTCGGGCACGATGACCGTCTCGGCCTTGCCCACGGCCAGCGCTACGCGCGCGAACATCCCGGGCCGCAGGATCTGCTCGCGGTTGTCGATTTCAAGCTCCACGTCGAACGTGCGCGAGGTGGGGTTGACAATCGGATAGACGATGTGCACCGTGCCTTTGAATTTCTGGCCGGGATAGACGTCGCTCGTGATGTCGGCCGTCATGCCTTTCTTGACGAGCGGGTAGTAGGATTCGGGAATGGCGATGGTGGTCTTGAGCTTGTCGATTTCCACGAGCGAGAGCACGGCCGCTTTGCCGATAGTGGCGATCGGGCTGCCGGAATACATCTCGCCGTTCTCGAAATATTTGCCGGAGACGATGCCGGAGAAGGGCGCGCGCAGAATCGTGTTCGTGCGCAGATAATCGACGTTGGTCTTGGCCACTTCGTATTGGGTCTTGATTTGGTCGTAGTTCTGCTTGGAATAGCTGCCGGCTTCGTACAGGATTTTGGCGCGGTTGTATTCGGTTTCGTAGTTCTTCAGTTGCAGTTCGGTCTGCAACAGCTGCGTGCGGTCCATCTGCACGAGGATGTCGCCTTTCTTGACCACGTCGCTCACATCCACCTTAAAGGCTTCGATGCGGCCGGGGCTGGCCGGCGCCAGGTGCACTTCCTCCCAGGCGTTGAGCGTGGCCGGCAGTTCCACTTTCCGGTCTATTTCCACCGCTTCCATCTTCAGGCTGCGGACTTGTTCCAGTTTGACGGCTTCCATGGCGTTGTCCTGCTGTTTGGCAGGGCCTTGGCAAGCCGTGGCCAGCAGGGCGGCGATGCAGCCGCAGGCACAAAACAGTATTCTTTTCATAGGTTAAAAGTATAAAATGCGTTTGAGGTTGAAGCGGGCTTCCAACAGTTGCGAAATCGCGCTCAGATAGTCGGAATAGGCTTGTAAATAGTCGGAGTTGGCGTTCGTCAGATCCATGCTGGACTTGACGCCCTGTTCGTATTTGAGCTGGATGCTCTTGAACACGCGGTCGGCCACTTCGATGTTCAGTTTCTGGGTGTTGTACTGCTCCAAGGCCGTTGAGAGGTTGAAGCGCATCTGCTTTTCCTGCGTGCGCAGCTGGTCTTTGACCAAGTCTTTCTGCAACTGGGCGTTATAGAGGTCGATACGCGCCTGGCGGTGTTTGTTCGTGTTGGCCAGGCCGGAGAAAAGGGGCACCGTGGCCGAAACGCCCGCCACGTGGTTCGGCTGCATATTGAATTCCGGCTTTAAAATCTGATAGGTGTATTGGTAGAAGCCGGCAATCGTGGGCACGAAGTTCATGACGGCCATCAGTTTCTGTTTCTCGGCCATCTCCTCGCTCTTTTCCACTAAGCGGTAGGTGGGGTCGGCTTCCATGTCGTAGGGCAGGGAGAGCAACAGCAGGTCGTTTTGGGCGGCGATGAGGTCGTCCAACGATTGGGTCAGCACGAGTTCGTCGGCCACGTTCATGCCCAATTCGATTTTAAGCGTGTTGGTGACCAGTTCGATGCTGCGCTCCGTGTTCTTGAGCATATTCTCCAGCAGGTTGACCTGCACCTGCAGTTGGTCGGCGTCGGTCTGTTCCATGGCGCCGGCCTGCACCATAGCCTGCGTTTTCTTAACCAAGTCTTTGAGGTCGTTGACGTTGCGCGTCAGGATGTCGTAGTTGGCCTTGGTCAGCAGCACGAGGTGGTAGTTCGTGCTCACGGTGTTGATAAGCGTCAGTTCCGCGTTCTCCTCGTTGATTTCGGCCATGGCCTGCCCGATTTTGCCGAGCATGATGCCCACCATCGCGTTGCCGTTGAACACCACCTGCGAGGCCGTGGCGTTGAGCGAACTCGTGTTCGGCATCGCGATTTCCATGGGGCGGCCGAAAGCCCCGCCCATGTCCATCTTCTTATTAAAGTAGGTGTTGAAATCCACGGAAGCCGAGGCCTGCGGGATGTAGTTGGCGATGGCCTCCCGTTTGCTATAGACGGCTTTCAGCACGTCGTTCTTCGTTTGCAACAGGTTTTTGTTGTGCGTCAGCGCATAGTCCACGGCTTCGTCCAGGCTCAGTTGCAGCGCGCCGCTGTTGGCGCTGTCGTGCGTCTGCGTCTCCACGCGGTAGGCGTATTTGGGCGCGTAGTGCCGGTGGGCGTCGGCCGTCTGTCCGCAGGCGCTCGCGCAGAGGCCTAAGCCGAGGGCGAGCCAAAACAGGCGGGCAATCATTCTATATTTCATAAGGACAATAAGTTTAGCAGTTGTTTGGAATAGGGGTCGTCGAGCGATTGCAGGGCGCGGAAAAACGCGCGGTGGCCCTTGTAGGTACCTATGCTGCGGATGAGCGGCATCACCAGATAGGCCACGATATCGCTCGGCGTATAGAGACCGGACGATACATAATTCAGCTTGTCGTTGTGCAGGTCTCTGAATAATTTGAAAATCAAATCGGTGTTGACATCCTGACGGATAAAGCCCTCCTTCTTGCAGTCGTCGGCCAGTTCGCTGAGCAGTTGGTTGTGCCGGGCCATCAACGTCTGAATCTGCGTGTTGTTGAGCGTCGGGTAATATTTGCGCAACTCGTCGAACACCACTTTGTTGATTTGCTCGTGGTTCCGACGGCTGAAGATATATATACGTAAAAGCACCTCCACCGTATTGCAGCCTTGCTGCCGCAATGCGTCGGCCTGCGCCCACATGGAGGTCACGAGCGCGTCCAGCGAGCGGTAGGTGGTATCGGCAATCAGCTGCTCCTTGCTCTTGTAGAGTTCGTAGAGCGTCCGCTTGGAAATGCCGGCCTCTTCCGCAATGTCGTCCATCGAAACCTGCCGCAGGCCTTTCTGGAAGAAATTGCGTTGGGCTATATCCAATATGTTTTCTTTCAAGTCCATAGAAGAAACTTTACGCGTTTTGAAAGTTTTCTGTCGTGCAAAATTAGAAAACTTTTGGCGTTTTGCAAGTTTTCTGGCGGGGATTTTGAAAGATTATTTCTTCTGATACCGCATCCCGAAACGGTAGGCCACGTAGAAATTGAAGAAGCCGAACGGCTGTTTGTTTTCGGCCATAAGCGGGATATGCGTGAAGTAGCAGTCGTAGGTGATGCCGGCTTCCAGCGCGTGCATGGTCTTTTCCTTTTTGCCGAATTCGGCGTTGAGGCCTAATTTGGCGTAGAGGCCCGGGTAGGGGCGCAGGTGCGGCACGCTGTGGAACACCGGGCCGCGGCCTATGATGCGGTCCACCTGCAGGTGGTAGGGATTGGCGGGGTCGAATTTCTCCAGGCGGGTTTCGTAGGGCTCGCCGTTGAGTTCGGAGCCATAGACGATATAAAGGTATTGCGGGAACGCGAGGCCGAGCGAGAGGCCGCCGTTGTAGATGAGCGACAGCGCCACGCCGCCCCAGTGGGGCTTCTCGTTGAACGTGTAACGGCCGCCGTAGCCGCCGCGCAGCATACAGAAGCTGTTCATCTGCCCATAGACGTAGCGTCGGCCGGCGCCCGTCCAGCTAACCCGTATGGCCTTGGGATTCAGTTGGGTGGAAAACTCCACCGACCAACCCTCGTAGCGGAACTTGCGGTTTAGCCGCCCCTGTTCGTAGCCGAGCGCGAAGCCGGCCGAATGCAGGTAGAACGACAGGAAGCGTTCGCGCGTATAGAGGTTTTGGCGCGGCGGCACATAGTCTTCATACACAATCACCTGGGCGTTGAGACGCGGCGCGGAAGCCCCCGCCGACAGCAGCATCAGCGTGAAAAACAGGAGGGCGCGGCGGCGCGGCCGAACGGAGCGGGCGGGTAGCATGGCGGCGCGGATACTAATAAGGTAGGGTTTCCCGGCGGTAGTGCTGGTCGTAGGCCGGGCAGAGCTGCCGGCTGGACTGGCAGGCGCAGAACAGGCCGAGGCCGACCGCCAGCAAAAGGAGGCCGCCTAAAAAGCGTTTGGATTTTCGGGCGCGGGTCGAGGTCATGGCGTGACGTTTTCTGCAAAGGTAATACAAGCCGTCAACTTTACCAAGTTCGGCGGGGTGGCGGCGAGGTTGTTGCTGTCAGACTGTCATGTTTCGGGCGGCGGGGCGGCGTGTCGGGGTGTCGAAG
>CAMWIS010000050.1 GCA_947174375.1 uncultured Bacteroidales bacterium | reverse complement strand
ATCTGTGGGCGGTGGGCACTTGGGCGTCCATCATGCGGTTCGACCAGGCGGACGGTCATATGGAAACATTCTACTATTGGGGGCCGGCCTTCAATACGGCCATGACGATGACCGGCCGGGCGGATCGGATTTATCTGGCGTCCGGCGGTTATGACGCGTCTTTTGTACCGATTTACCGGGAAGGCACGGTTAGCGTTTTCGACGGACGGGAATGGCAGTTCCTCAATAGCGTTAATATCGAAGGGTATGGGGAATTTTCCGCCAATGTACAGGTATTGGAGGCCGAGCAAGGTCATTTCTATTGGGCTTCGGCGGTGGACGGTCTGATGGAGATACGCGGCAACAAGGTCGTGAACCGCTTTACGGATGCGAACAGTCCGTTGCAGTCCTATGGTGGTGCGGTGCGGGTTTACGGCATCGCGCTCGATGCCGACGGTGACGTTTGGATGACGAATCCCGGTTCATCCACGGCATTGCTGGAATACCGACACGACGGCACGTGGCAGGCTTACGACATTTCCGAATATACGACCGGCTTGCGGCTCGGTGCCGTGATGGTGGATTATTGGCAACATATCTGGGTGATTGACAACAATGATAACGTCTATGTGTTTGAAGTGGACGGCGCGTCTATAAAAGGTCTGCAGATAGACGAGAACAACGGCAGCAGTGTGTCCACCAGTCGGGTTTACTGTATGCTGGAAGATGCCGTAGGCCATGTGTGGTTGGGAACGGAGCGCGGTATCAAACTCATCGACCGTCATGCCGAGGTGTTCGATAATCCGAACGGCCGCTATTCGTCGGTAGAGTGCAAGAACATCATGGTGCCGTCCGGCGATTATATCATCGAACTGTTGCACAACGAGGCCGTGCGGACGATGGTGTGTGACGGTGCCAACCGCAAGTGGATAGGGACGGAATCGAACGGCTTGTTTTTGGTTTCGGCCGACGGTACGCAGGAGGTGGCGCATTTTACGGCCGAAAATTCCGATTTGCTGTCGGATCAGATTACCGCTGTCGGCATGATTCCCTATACGGGCGAGGTCTTTATGGTGACGGGCGGCGGCATCTGCTCCTATATGGGTACGGGGGCGTTTATGGAGGAAGGGGCGAAAGCCTTGCCGTTCCCGAACCCGGTACCGCCGGGCTACGACGGTTATATTTCCATCCGAAACCTGCCGGCCGATGCGGAGGTCAAGATAACGGATGCGGCGGGCCATCTGATATATGAAGGGCGCGCCACGGGCAGCCAGCTGTCGTGGGACGGTTTCAATATGCAGGGCAAGCGGCCGCAGTCGGGCGTGTTGCTCGTTTTCGCCGCCACCTCCGACGGCAGTCAGCGCATCGTCTGCAAAATCTTCTATGCCCGATGACCGAGAGTGCGGAAGGCTTCGTGCTGCGGGAAATCCGTTACGGCGATACCGGTAGCATCGTAAAGATATATACAAAAGACAAGGGGCTGCGCTCGTTCATCGTCAAGGGCGTGCGTCCGTCTGGCGCATCGGGCGGACGGCCCTCGCGTAACCGTCAGGGCAAGGCCGGTCTGTTTCCGTTTTTGGAATTGGAATTTACCTATGTGGAGCGGCGGGAAAGCCAGACGCTCTACACGTTGCGGCAGTTCCGCCCTTCGGGGCGTGCGCAACGGCTCTATGCCGACGTCACGAAAGTCTGTATGCTGACGTTTTTGGCCGAAATGCTGAGCAAATGTTTGGCCGAAGGGCAGGCCGACGCCGCGCTTTACGACTATATCGCCTGTTTCGTGCAACGGTTGGAAGTTGCCGAAAAGCCTTACGGTCATTATCACGTATGGTTCCTGTTGACGTTATGCCGCTATTTGGGCTGTTATCCGCAGGTGGCGGAGGTGCTGCCCGATGCGCCCGGCCTGATGTTCGACTTGCAGGAAGGCGTTTTCTGCCGTATGCCGGCGGGGACGCCCGCCCAAAATCCCATGTCGGGAACGGCGGCCGCCACCGCACTCTACCGCTTGTTGTCGGAGCCGGATTTGGCCGAAGAAAGTTTGCGCCGCATGGGCAATACGGAACGGCAAAGCCTGCTGCATCTGTTGGTGCAGTACTATACCGTGCAGTTTTCGCTGTCGGAAATCAAATCCTATGCCGTGCTGCGGGAAGTCTATAGCTTGTAGCCCAAAGGCTTACTTGTTGTAATGCTCCCGCTCCCACAGGCGGATGAAGTCTTCGGCGTATTCCTGGTCAATCCGCTTGGTGACGATGCGTTTGTCGCGGTCGAGGATATAGACGGTCGGCGTGGAGACGATGTCCCACAGGTCGTTGTAGTCGGCCGTGGCCGTCTTGCCGTTCAGGTTGATCCAGTCAAACTTGTGCTCGCGGATGTAGTTTTTCCAATCGGGCACCTCGAAGTCCTTGCAGATGGCGATGATTTCCAAATCCAGCTCCTTGCCTTTTTCGTGATAGAAATCCAGCCATTTCGGCAGGCTCTTCTTGCAATGGCCGCACGTCATCGACCAGAAGATAACCACCGTATAGCGTTTGGGTGCGGAAAACACCGAGATAAAGTGCTCGTTCGGCGAATCCACCGTTGTGTCGGGGCAGGCGAATTCAGGCGGGCGGTTGCCGATTAACAGCGGTTCCACGCGCGTGATACGTTTCTTGAAGTTTTCCACGATGGACGGCGTGGCCCAATAGGCTTCGCCCGTCAGGTAATACCGCTTGGCGATGTGCACCCAAATGGCGTCCTGTCCGATGATTTCCGAACGCTGGTATTTATCGACGGGGTACCAGATCGCGTACTTGAACAGTTCCTTGCCGCAACGGCATTTTTCGATAAACCGTTCAATCGCGTATTTCATCGTGTCGGGGCTCTGCATATACAGCACCTTGTCGAGCCAGGCCGTCATGCGCTGGTGGAAAATCGGCGTATAGACGAGACGGTCGTCGCAAAGGTCGAGGTTGTCGAAATAGTGCTCCTTGTAGTATTCATACTGCCATTCGCGTTTGAGCGAATCGGGCAGGTCTTCGGGCGCGTCCGGCACGTCGATGTCCCGTTGGGCCTTGAATACGGCCGCCATCAGGTGTTCAGGGTGCGCTTGGATGAAATCGGCCTTCTGTTGATCCATGCGGTCGAACAGCGCCGTTATCTTTTCCCGCCAGGCGGCCTGGGCCGCCGTGTCGTTGGCTTCTTTGGCCGCGCTGAAGCCCGCCTGCGCCTCGTTCATGGCCGAGTATTCCTTTTTCCCGGCTTCGATGAAGTTCATATAAAGCTGGTTTTCGGGCGACCCGGTGAATTTGATATGTTCGTTCAGGTTAGGGAATTTCGTTTCGATTTCAAATTGCTGGTCTTCGTCCAAAACGAACTCGGCGAAGCGTTTGTCGTTCGTGATGAGCAGGTAGAGCCCGCGTTCTTTCGGTTGTTCGGACGAGAACGTATAGGTGTTGTTCTTGGCGTTGTAAACGGCCGTGTCGATGATGTATTGGCTGCTGCCGTAGTAACGCCCCAGGAGCAATACGTTCTGCATGCTGTCCGGGTAATCGGCTATTTTCACTTTGATTTCGAGCGCGGGTTTCCCGTCGCTTTTGTTTTGGGCGGCGGCTGTCTGTAACCCTCCGGAAAGCCCTGCGATGAGCAGCAGGCCGGCTATGCTGTGTTTCAAAACCATACTACGCATGATGTCAATTTTAGAATGTGCAAAACTACAAAAAAGAATGATAAGAAAGTCGGAAAACCGTCTTAAAGAATGTTAAAAAAACAGTGCATAAAAAACGCCGTGCCGGGCTGGCGGATTGGGATATTTTATTTAACTTTGTTTTAAACTGGTGGAACTATGGAGTTCAAGATAAAAAACGGCGGAAACGTTTGGGGGCTGGCGGCGGTTTTCATCGCGCTGGCGGTGGGATGCGTGGCCTGTCGTACGGCCGAACCGGCGGAGGCCGGGGCGTCGAAAGGCCGTGCCGCCACGCCGGCCGCGCATTTCGACCGGGATTCGGCCTATGCGTTCGTGGCGCGTCAGGTGGCTTTCGGGCCGCGGACGCCCGGTTCGGTGGCGCATGACCGTTGCGCCGACTATCTGTATGCCGTTTTGGCCGGCTGCGCCGATACGGTGATTCGGCAGCCGTTTACGGCCGAGCGTTGGGACGGGCGGACGATGCAGGGCGTCAATATCATCGCGTGCTTCGCGCCGGAGAACCCGCGGCGGGTGCTGTTGGCCGCCCATTGGGATTCGCGGCCCTATGCCGACCAGGAGGCCGATTCCACGTTGCATCGTACGCCCATCGACGGGGCCAACGACGGGGCGAGCGGCGTGGGGGTGCTGTTGGAAGTGGCGCGCGTCTTGGCGGCCCATGCGCCGGCGGTCGGTGTGGACATCGTCTTGTTCGACTTGGAAGACGCGGGGCGTCCGGATTTCATCCCCTACACGCCCGGCGACGAAAATACCTGGTGCAAGGGTTCGCAGCATTGGGCGGCTTATCCGCATACGCCCGGTTACACGGCCGCTTACGGCATCCTGTTGGATATGGTGGGCAACCGGCAGCCGATGTTCGCGCAGGAGTCCACCTCGCTCTATTACGCCGCCGATATTTTGGACAAGGTTTGGGCGGTGGCCGCCGAATCGGGCTACGGGGCGGTCTTTGTGCCGAACCGGACGGGCGGCATCATCGACGACCATTTGTTTGTAAACCGTTTGGCGCGGATACCGATGATAGACATCATCCATAAGGATTTCGGCACCTCGACGGGCTTTTTCCCGCAATGGCATACGTTGCAGGACAATATGGCCCAGATAGATCCGAATACGTTGGACATCGTCGGCAAAACGCTTTTGGAAACCCTATATCGCGAGTAAAAAAGAATTTCAGTCGGAATAGTTTATGGCGCAGCTCAAGAAACTAGCACAGCAGACGGCCATCTACGGCATCCCTTCCATCGTGGGGCGGTTCCTCAACTTCCTGTTGGTGCCGCTTTACACCTATACGTTCGCGCCGGAGGCCTATGGCGTCGTCACGGAGTTCTACACCTACACGGCCTTGCTCATGGTGCTGTTGACCTATGGCATGGAGACGACGTTTTTCCGTTACGTGGAGAAGCACGACGACCGCAATCTCGTTTACAGCACGGGGCTATGGTCGCTCTTTTTCACGTCGTCCTGCTTCTTCCTCATCGTCTTCCTGCTTAAAGACAGGATCGGCACGGCCCTGGGCTATCCTTACGCGGCCGACTACGTGCTGTGGTTCGCGCTCATCCTCGTGGCCGACGTCATGGCGTCCCTGCCGTTCTGCCTGTTGCGCGAGCAGAACAAGGCCTTCCGTTTCGCCTGCCTCAAAACCGTCAACATCGTCGTCAATATCGGGCTCAACCTGTTCTTCATTCTGTTCTGCCCGATGTGGTTAGAAGCGCATCCGGCTTCCGTCCTGCGGCATATCTATGTGGCCGACCTGGGCGTGGGCTATATCTTTATCTCGAACCTGATCGCCAGCCTGGTCACGATCGTGCTGTTGTGGCCGGAATGGCGCCAGCTGCGGTTCCGCTTCGACCGGCAGCTGTGGCGGAGCATGATGGGCTATGCGTTGCCCATTATGATATGGGGCTTGGCCGGCATTGTGGATAGCACGTTCGACCGTCTGTTGATCCGTTACCTGACGCCCGACACGCAGGAGGCCTTGGCGCAGGTGGGCATCTACGGCGCCTGTTATAAACTCTCCATTATCATGACGCTGTTCGTACAGGCGTTCCGCTTCGCGGCCGAGCCGTTCTTCTTCAAACAGGCCACGCACGCCGACGCCAAGGATACCTATGCCGAGGTCATGCGGTATTTCGTCATTACCTGTGCGTTAATATATATGGGTTGCGTGCTGTTCCTCGACCAAATCCTCTATTTCATCGGCGCCGATTACCGGGAAGGCCGGAGCGTGGTGCCGGTTCTGCTCATGGCGCAGTTCTTCCTCGGCATCTTCTATAACCTTTCGGTTTGGTACAAGGTTATGGACCGCACGCGCGTAGGAATGTATATATCTTTGATCGGCGCGGCCCTGAACCTCGGGCTGAACTTTTTATTGATTCCGTATTTCGGCTATGTGGGCGCGGCCTGGACGGCTTTGGTCTCGTATGTCGTCATGACGTTGATTTCGTATGTCTGGGGGCAGAAATGCTACAAGGTGCCGTATCGGCTCGTGTCCATCGGCGCGTATATCCTCGTGGCCGTTGCACTCGGCGTGTTGAAGGAAGTGTTGCCGTTCCGCCAAACGTGGCAGGGCATTGCGTTCGCGCTGTTGAGCCTGGGCGGTTTCTCGGCCTACGTGCTGTATAGGGAACAGGCGTTGCGGCAATTGGTTTTGAAAATTTTGAAACGATGATAGAAGTAAAAGTGGTGAATGCGTCCAAAGAGGCGCTTCCGGCTTATCAGACGCCCTTGTCGGCGGGGATGGATTTGCGGGCGAATGTGACGGAACCCGTCTTGTTGCAACCGGGGCAGCGCACGTTGGTGCCGACGGGCCTGCGCATCGAATTGCCGGCCGGCTACGAGGCGCAGATACGGCCGCGCAGCGGTTTGGCGCTCAAACACGGCATCACGGTGCTCAACAGCCCGGGCACGATAGACGCCGACTACCGCGGCGAGATACAGGTGTTGCTCGTCAACCTGTCGGAGCAGGCCTTTGAAATCAAGCAGGGCGAACGCATCGCGCAGATGGTGGTGGCCCGCCACGAGCGCGTGCAGTGGTCGGAAACGGCCGAACTGTCGGATACCGAACGCGGGGCGGGCGGTTTCGGTCATACGGGCCGCTGAGATGTTTTAATGTAAATAATTTAATACCAAAAAGATATGAGGATTATCATTCCAATGGCCGGCATGGGCAAGCGTATGCGCCCGCACACGCTGACCACGCCCAAACCCTTGCTCCGTCTGGCGGGGCGTCCCATTGTGGAACACTTGATCGATGAAATCGTAACGACGGTCAAAGAACCGATTGAGGAAATCGCGTTCGTCGTCGGCGATTTCGGCGAACAGGCGGAACGGGAACTGTTGGATTGCGCGCGGAAACGCGGCGCGCAGGGACGGATTTATTATCAGGAAGAACCGCTGGGCACGGCGCACGCCGTCCTTTGTGCGGCCAATTCGTTGAAAGGCCCGGTTATCGTGGGCTTCGCCGATACGATTTTCTTTTCCAATTTCGTCATAAAGCCGAATCAGGAAGCCGTTATCTGGACTAAGAAAGTGGAACATCCGGAGGCTTTCGGCGTGGTGTTGACCGACGACGAAGGCCGCATCACGGGTTTTGCCGAAAAACCCAAGACGTTCGTTTCGGACCAGGCCATCATCGGCATCTATTATTTCAAGGACGGCAAGAACCTGGGCAAGGAACTGCGTTATCTGATTGACAACGAAATCAGCAAGGGCGGCGAATATCAGCTGACCGACGCCTTGGAGAATATGCGGCGCAAAGGCCTCGTCTTCTACAGCGAGACGGTGGACGAATGGTTGGATTGCGGCAACAAGGCCGCGACGGTGGATACGCATACGCGCCTGCTGGAACACAAGCACATCCATCAAATCGCGCTGACGGCGCAGATTACCGACAGCGTCATCATTCCGCCCTGCTATATCGGCGACAAGGCCTGCATCCGCGAATCCGTCATCGGCCCTTGCGTTTCGGTGGGCGCGCGCGACGACATTTCGCAGTCGCGTATCTCGCACAGCATCATCCAGGCCGACACGCGTATCGCCAGTAAGGTGATGACGGGCTCGATGATCGGCCGGGAAGCCAACATCGCGGGTCTGCCGCAGAGCCTCAACCTTGGCGACTATTCCCAGTTGAGCGAAGGCGAGGACGATGTATAAGCAAGCGGCTTTTCAAAAAATGGCGGCCGGTCTGGCCGTTTGGGCGGCCATGTCGGGTTGCTTCGGCACCCCCTTGCGCGCCCAGGCGGTTCAGGCCGACTCCCTGTTTTTGGAGGGCATCCGCTGGCAGTTGGCGGAACGGCCGCAGGAGGCGTTGGCCGCCTACGAAGCCGCGTTGGCGCGGCGTACCGACCATGCCGCCGCCTGTTACGCCATCGCCTCCATCAAGGCCGGGCAGCAGAAATGGTCGGAAGCCATCGCTTACGGCGAGAAAGCCGCGCGTCTGGAACCCGGCAACCTTTGGTATAAGGTGCTGTTGGCGCAGGTCTATCGCCTGACGATGCAATACCCCAAGGCCGTGGAAGTTTTGGGGCAGTTGCGGGCGATGGATTCCACGGAGTTGGACTACGCCTACCAGCAGTCGGACTTGTATTTGGCGCAGGGCGACGTGGCGTCGGCCGTGCGGGTCTATGACGAGTTGGAACGGATGTTCGAACCCTGCGACGAATGGAGTATGCAGAAATACAAACTCCTGATGAGCGTCGGACGGGTGGAGGCCGCGCGGGCGGAGATAGAGAAAATCAGCGCCTATGTGCCGGGAGAGCCCAAATACTACGAGATTCTGGCGCAGATGAGCAGCAAGGCCGGCGATTACGCCAAGGCCTACCAATATTATCAGAAGATTTTGGCGCTGAAGCCGGACGATGTATATACTTATGCCTCTTTGGCCGATTATTACCGTAAGACGGGGGCGGAAGAAAAGGCGTTGGAAGCCTTGATGCGGGCCGTGACGTTGCCGGGTTTGGACGACGACACGCGCCTGACGTTGGTTTCCACGTTTTTCAGCGACCGTCAGGACGGCGAGCCGAGCAAGCGCGAGGAAACGCTTTATGTCGGCCTGTTGGACACGCTGTTGCGGATGTATCCGGACAACGCGCGTCTGCATTTCGTCAGGGGGCTGTACGATTGGCATCAGGAGAAGCCGGCCACGGCTTTGGCCTATTTAGAGCGGAGTTTGGCACTCGACCCCAAGGCCTACAATACCTATACGCTGTTGCTGTATGTGTTGCAGGCCGTGCCGGACTGGGACAAAATCGCGTATTACGGCGAAGCGGCCTTGCGGCTGTTCCCGGAAAGCACGGTTTTCTATGTCTATCTGACCGTGGCCTATTACAATCTCGACGGTTGCGGCCGGTGTATCGCTTACGGCGAACAGGCGTTGAAGCGTTTGCCGTATGTAGCGGGGCCAGACCACGCGCAATGGGGGCAGCTGTTGTACGGTTGCGTCGGCGACTGCTATTTCCGCGAGGGCCGTTACGACGACTATATGCGGGTGATGGACGAGGCCATGCGGACGTTTCCGGACGACGTGTTCCTGAAAAACAATTACGCCTACCAGTTGAGCCTGCTGAACACGCGTTTGGACGAGGCGGTGCGCTGGGCGCAACAGGCCTGCCGGCAGATGCCGGGCCAGTATAGCTTTTGGGACACTTACGCCTGGACGCTGTTCCGGGCGGGCGAGTACGGCAACGCCTATGCGGCCATCCGCAATGCGTTGCGGCGGGGCGGCGCCAAGGAAGCCGTGGTGTGGGAACACGCGGGCGACATCCTCTTTCATCTGAACAAGGCGGATAAGGCCGTGGATGCTTGGCGCAAGGCGTTGGAGCTGGCCGACCCCGCGATGGATACCCGGTTGTTGCAACGGAAAATAGACAATAGGCGATGGATGGAATAAGCGTCAGAAAAGCGGGCGGCCTGTTGGCGGTTCTCCTCGCGGCGGGGCTCGCCGCCGGCTGTTGGCACCGCGACAAGGACGGCCAAAAAGGCCACGGTGCGCAGGAAGCGGCGGACGTATGCCATACGACCGAGGGCGACAGCCTTTGGCGGGAAGTCGGGGCGGCACAGGTGCTGCCGGCCACGTTTTCGGCGGCCTATCAACTGACGTTCGCCGGGGCGTCGGACAAGGGGATGCGGGTCAGCGGACAGCTGCGGCGGTCGGCCGACAGCGTGTTGTGGATGACGGCCGGCCTGTTCGGCATGGAAGCGTTCCGCGCCTGGATTCAGCGCGACAGCGTTTGGGTCATGAATAAAATGGAAGGCACGGTTGATATATATTCAATTTCGGCCTGGCGCGGACAGTGGCCGTTCCTGACGTTGGCCGACCGGACGGAACCGCAGTTCGTGGCGGCCGTGTTGCTCGGCACGGTACCGGAGGCCTTGCAGCGGATGGAAGTGGCCTATATGGAGCGGCGGCCGGCCGCCGGAGGCGGCGCGGAAGTCCTGCGTTTCGGACTTCTGCCGGCGGCGGGGCTG
>CAMWIS010000049.1 GCA_947174375.1 uncultured Bacteroidales bacterium | reverse complement strand
CGCCTACCGTCAGTTCCGCAACCGTCTTATCCAGCGTTACGCCCGTTACCGCTATCTGCTTCCGTACCACCGTTACCTCCACGGTATTCGAGAAATCGCCGGACGCAACGGTTATCTGCGTTTCGCCCTCGGCCAAGGCCGTAACAAGCCCCGCCTCGCTGACCGTGGCCACCGCCGTATTCGAGCTCGTCCACGTCAGTTCCAGCGGCGTGGTGGCGAAAAGCGGTTCCTTGGCAACCGTGAGCGTTCGCGTCTCCCCTACGTTCAATTCGATTGCCGCTTCCGCATCGATATGGAGGCCCGTGGCGGCGAAGCCACTTCGGTAAGCCTTAACCGAATTGTTGTCAAGACAATACACCGTGCCGTTTTGATCCATCAAGAACTTATATATAGATTGAACATACTGAGACTCCACTCTATATATTTCATGCGCTTCGGTATTCCCTTCAAAATCCTTCAAACAGATTAACGCATCTTTCTTCGACTGAAGATAAATGTAAACCGTATGGTTGTTTTCGTCCGTGGCGAAAGCCGTGCTGACCAAAGGCTGGGATTCCGTGGTTTTGTCGAAGAAATTCGTTCCGTTGAATGTATATTGCCCCAAACCATAAGAATAATATTGTTGAAGGGTTTCGACATCCAACACATACAATGTTTTTTCACCGGTGGCATAAACACGCCCGTTATAGACCGTCGGGGCAGAGTGATTGTTCAGACTTAGCCCATCTATATTTACTTGTTTTTGGGAATCCATATCGAAGCCATTTTCGCCCACCTTAACCGAGTAGAGACTGTGCCTTTCGTCTTTGAACAACAACCGGCCCGATGCCGCATCATAACACGAACCGCCATCAATATTACCATCATACGGCAGGGTCAAAACGTCCAATTCTTCGCCCGTTTTC
The DNA here is from genome assembly GCA_947174375.1 of uncultured Bacteroidales bacterium. Lineage (GTDB taxonomy): Bacteria > Bacteroidota > Bacteroidia > Bacteroidales > P3 > CAMXAS01. The sequence goes on along the minus strand of CAMWIS010000049.1, from coordinate 9,386 downwards.
CGATTCAGCCGCAACATCTTATTGCCTTCGCCCACATAGATATCGTCGCCCACGATGGTTGCAAGGATGCCTTCATACACGCCAAATTCCGTACTGCTTCTATGCCATACCGCCTCTATCGTCTCATCGTTCCGGTCGGGATCGGGGTCGGCCGTACTGAAACAATAGTAATGACCGGAAAAACCGCCGTAAATATAACCGTCGGCATAGACCCACGGGTTATCGGTGCCGTAAGGATCTCCCGTTTCGCATTGGGCGACCCAGAGCGTATCGAGCGTTTCGGCATCCAAGGCCAAAACGCCGCACCAATCACCGCTGCTTTGGTTTATGAAAATCTTACCATCGCCGTAAACCAAGTCGCCTTCGCTCCAAAGATCCTGTGTTTCTTCCTCCACGCCGGTCGCTATATCGACTTTCCGCACTTCCCTATTGCCATATGACCAAACACAATAAAGGTAATCGCCGGCCACTACCGCCTGTGTTGCAGACACATTGTCCATGCTCCATGTTTCCTTCAGGCTGTCGGCCACAATCGCCAACGGCAAATCCGTTACCGTTTGATTATAACCATTTTTGCCCACTTGTCCCCAATAGGCATTGTCTTCAGTCGCCTCAGCGGTCCGTACCGCGCCCTGCGCGAACACGGCCGTTACCGACATCGCTATCAGCAGCAACCAACCGCTGAGCATTCTTTTCATGTTTTTCATAAGATTATTTTTTTAAAGGTTGTTTTTCAGTTATTTTACCGTCTTACGACACGGCCGGTCGCCACACGGCCGCCCGCCGACACGCGGAGGATATAGAGGCCGCGCCGTTCAAGCGTCACCGCCTGCACGCCCGCGCCCGCTTCCTTGCGGAACACCACGCGTCCGTCAATGGCCAGCACTTCCAACAGGGCCGGCTCGGAGAGTTCTATATAGACCACCTCCGCCGTCGGGTTCGGGTAAACCGACAGCAGGACGGACGGCGCCACCGCTTCGTTGGCCGTCGGTTCGGTGGGTTCGGTGGGTTCGGTGGGGTCAGCCGGCCCCGTCGGCCCGTTCTGCGCCTGCGGCGGAAAGATGACCATGGCCGGGAACCAATAGTTGTCTATCATCTCGTAAACGCCCAACACTTCGCCCGTATTGCTCAAACGGACGGTTTCGTAGGTCTGTTTCAGATTGTCCTGATAAAGCGAAACATACATTTCGTCCGTTTGAGGATGAATGCGGAAACCCGCGCCGCAGTACATATACCAACCGATGGACTGCGTATCGAAGAAATCGGAACATTCGCCCTTGTCGATGTCGTAGCAAACGATTTCGTTATGCGTAAACCAACCGTTGCCCTGTTTTTTCCAATACAGCTTGTTCTGTCGGGCGGAGGCGCAGAACGCATCGGCCGTCCAGGCGTACCACGAACTGGGCAGGCCGTAACCGGCCGGCAAGGCTATCCGCGTGGTGTCGAGCGTTTGATAATCCAACCGGAAAAAATAGTCTATCGTGGCGCCACGGCCCGACAAATCGGGCGTCACGCTTATCCACAAACTGCTGTCTTTGGCCTGCACGATGGAACCGAAACCGCGCTGCACGCCCGCTTCCAAGGGCGCCCCAATCACCCGCACCACCGTATCGCTTTCGGCATCTATCACCAGCAAGCCTTTCTTCTGATGGATAGCCAACACGTGGTCGCCCACCTTCAACATGGTGCCGCATTGGGCGGAATACAGACCGCCGCCCTCCGCATCCGTGCCCGGAATCAAGCCTGTCACTTCCAAGGCTTCGAGGTCGAACACATAAATGCCGTTGCTCGTCGAGATGTAGCCTTTCTGCGGGTTGACGCCCACAAAGGCGCGGCCATCGGCCACCGAGCGGCCTTCGTCATCGGTCGCGATGGTTTCGATTTGCTTGATACAAGCCATCGTTTCGGCATCGCAAACCGTAATGCGCCCGCCCGTCACCGTGGCGGCCACATCGCGTTCCTGCTTGGATATGATATACATACGGCCTTCGTATATCGCGCCGTATTGGCTCGTGCACCCCAATTCCTTGCCCGGATTCTCCTTTTGGAAAACGCGGTATTCCCATTCGCCATCCGGCCGCAGATAGTTAATCGTGCTGTTCTGATGCCCGAACCAGTCTTCATTGAGGATAAATACCCCTTTGGTATAGTCCGGCTTCTCGTCCGCATACCCCCTGACGGTTGCGGCCAAGGCCGACAGCAGCATCATCCAAAATATCCTTTTCATATCCCTTTAGGTTAATCTTCTTCCACGTGCAGGTCTTCCGCCCGCGAGAGTTCGGTCGAGGTTTCGCCCAACCATCCGCAGGACTGGTTCACGCCAGTATATACCCGTATAAAATCGACGCACGGCAGGTGCACGGGACGCCCCTGTGCATCCACCGCCCATTCGATATTGAAACTCGACTTGTCTTCCGCCTCGTTGGGATGGTTATCCACATAGCCCCAATCGTAGGCGTACAAGACGTAATAAGTGCCGTTGCCGCTCTCGTCCACGGCATTATCGGCCAATTTGGTGCCGCGGAACGTCAGGTTGGCAGCCTCCACCCACTGCGGGAAATAGGCCTGCGTATGAAAGGCGTTCTTGGCAACGTAACCCGTGCGGCCGCCATTGTCCGTAAAACGGATATACGACGTATCGGTGACGGAAGGCGTCTGCGGGTCCGGCGTAGCCGGTTTCATCGGGTCGGGCCGGTAATAGGTTATTTCGTAACCGTGCACCGTAGCCGGCTTGCGGTATTCGCTGCCGGCCAACTCATACCAATCGTCGTCCGGCATCCCGTTCCGGTTGCGGTCGAACGACACCATGACGATGCCCGGCTCCGCGCTCCCGCCCGAATTCGGATTATCGGGGTTGGGCACTTCGGCCGAATAGAACGCATTGCCGTAAATCTTGAAATCGTATTCGCCCGGCACATTCACCACGCTGTGGTCAAACCCGAACGTCACATAACCGCCGTAAGCGCCCAACGAAATCAGCACATCGTTGGTGCCCGAAATGGATTCCTCCGCCTTTTTCAACATATCGGCATAGGTGTCGCCGGCTTCGTATTCGGGCATGACGTTCACGAACTGCCCCGGCGCGGGACAATACTCATACACCCGCGTGATATAACGGCTGTAAGCCACTTCCTCGCCCCAAACGACGATATAGGTGTCGTGTTCGTAGGGATTGACCGGGTCTTCGATTTGCAGATGCAAGGCGTAGGCCCCCGTGTCGGCCGAGCAGAAAATGAAATCACGCTCGGTCGAAACCACGCTCTCGTGCCCCGTGCGGTCGCTCATCGTCCATATATAACGCTCGCCCTCGAACTCGGGATGCAACACGAGCGGCTGCATACGGGCCACGGCATAATAGTCGTCTATGCCGAGACTCACCATGGGAATCTCGGGCTTACACGCCACCAACGCCAGCATCGCGATAACGATGGCCATCATGGTTTTTCCTTTTTCCGTCCTCATCCCTTGCCTTTATATAAAAACGTCATATGCGCCGGAATATCGCCCGTGCGGACGCTCCATTTCTTGGTGCCGTCCCGCCGGTAACAATGCAATACACCGCTCGAAACGTAGTTTTTGGCGTCCGTCACGAAAATATCGCCGTTATAGGGGTTCACGGCTATGCCGTAAGGTATCTTGATGTCGCTTTCGGTGCCGTCGGCGATGAAATTTGCGGAAACCAACGTCTTGGTGGCGATATTGATGATGCCGTACGACACCCGGTTGTCTTCGGTCTGATTGTTCCAGGCCACGCTGTAGAAATAAAGCGAATCGCCCTGTATCGTGAACTCGGAACACGGAATATCGAAGGTGTCGGTCACGACCATTTCTTTGGATATATGATCTTTGCGCGCCAAAAGATGCAATTTGGACGGCACATCGCCATAGTTGCCGCGCGAACTGACCCAAAGGCGGTTGTAAGCATCCGCCCGCAAACGGTGCAGGTTCAGCCCCACGGGGATTTTCTTGACCTGTTTCATGCCGTAACGTTCCACAACCGAAACGGTATAGTCGTAATTCGGCACACGGTAGCCGCCGGAATTGGCCACATAGAGGTATTCGCCCACAATGTCCAACTCGTCGGGCTGGTAGCCCACCGTGACCTGGTTGACGACGGAGAGCGTGGCCGTATCCACCTCGAACACCGCGCCGAGCTGGGCGTCCGGGTCTATGGAAACCGGCCCGACATAGGCCGAGACATAAGCCCGCCCGCGGGCGAAACGGATATAACGGCAATTGGGAATGTCGATTTGCCCGATGCGGACACAGGTGCGCGCATCCATGACCTCCACCTTATGCGAACAGTTGATGACCGCATACAGTTTGCTGCCGTAAATCCGGATATCGTTGCCGACATCGCCCAACTCCTTGATGACGGTCGGGTTGCGTTCGGCATAAACATTCCGCACATAATAGCCGTTCGCAAAATCGACATAATCTATCGACGCCTTGTTGCTCCCCATATTGCCCTCGTTGAGCAGATACATCCCGATGGGTTCGTCGTCCGCAAAATCGGCCTCCGACCGGATGGGTATCGGCAACAGCTCGTATTCGGTGGGCACCACGAGCTCGTCTTTGCGACAGCCCACCGCCAGGCACAGCAGGACGGCCAGGCCGACGGAGCGGCCTACGGAGACGATATGTCGGGTCAGGTTCATGCGTTTTGCGTTTTCCATCCTATCAATATTCCACTACGAGCGAGACGCGATAATTCCGCTTGGGCATCGGGTAATTGAGAATCACATCGTAGTCTTGGGAGAGCAGGTTGTTGATTTCGACCGAAGTTTTAAGCCGCACCGTCTTTATTTTCCATTCCCCGGACAAAGACAAATCGTGCGTGTACCACGGCTGCGTATAGTTATATATAATGTTTTCCTGTTGGTTATAACGTTCGCCCACATAGATGAAACTGTAATTGAGCGCATAGTTCCGCCACGTCAGCATCCCCACGACCGAGCCGCTATGCCAGGGGATATAGGGGATTTGGTCGCCGTAATAGGTATCGGACGGATCGGTCACGTCTATAGCCGACTGATAGGTGTATTGCAATTTGCCGGTCAACGCCCACTCGTGCGGGAATTGCAGCGTGAATTGCGCCGTGGCGTCCACCCCGTTGATTTTGACCAAACCGAGGTTGAGCATCGTCCAACGGAACTGCTGGCCTTTCGGATAGGCGATGATTTTATCCTTGACGCGATTGTAATAATAGTCGGCCTTGATTTCAAATTGCCGGAAAACGCCTTTCTTGAGTTCGATATTATAGGCCACGCCCACGTCGTGCTGTACGGCGAGTTCCGGTTTCAGATAGGCGTTGCCCATATCGGTATAGTAAAGGTCGTTGAAGGTGGGATAACGATAGGCCTGCTTATAGAAGGCGTTGAAGACCAACCCGACCCGTTTGAGCGGTTGATACGAAATGAAAAAGCCCGGCGTTACCTTGTATTTGTTCGGCGCCTCGTCCCGGTCACGGGCTTCCTCTTGGATGAACGTACCGAGTACGGAGGCCTGCAACTTGACATGATCGAACAGGTTCATGGCCGTGGCCGCCGCTAAATAATGCGATAAACGGCTCACATCCATATATTCTTCCATCGCGTTCCACTGAAAATCATAGGCCAGCGAGGCATCCCACCAACGGAAAATCTCGAATTTATTGGCCACGGACGCATAGGTTTCCCGCTGCACGTAAATATTATCTACGTGAATGAGTTTGTCGTCGTTATTGACATAGTGCGTCCAGTCGTAGGCATATTTGGCATTGACCCGCATCTGCCAAATCCTGAAGAATTTATCTTGAAACGAAGCCTGTACGAAACTGTTGCGGTCCCAAAGCCGTTCGCCGCGACGCCACACATTGTTGACAATCGCGCCCGGAATGCCGCGTTCGGAACTGTAATGGTAGGCATGGAACTTCCAAAAGCCCGTATTGGAATAATAATGTTGCAGACCGGCTTCCACGCGCACGGCATTGACGTCGCCGTTTTCGCGGACGGCCGTCGTATCGTAGGCCAGCTCGCCGGAGGGCGTGACCCGACGGTAACGGAACTTGTATTTACCGTCGGAACTGAGCACTTCGGCGTTCAGCGACAGATTGAGTTTGTCGCTCACTTTATATTCCATCAAGGCGGACGGATTGATGAGAAAGAACGAACCGGCTTTCATGGCCGCGCGAAGGTGGAAATTCCGTCCCTCCTCGAATTTGGGGCGACGGCTGTTGAGATAGATACTGCCCGAAGAACCGAATTCCCGCGCGCTTTGGAAGATGTCGCTTTTCTGTCCGTTGTAAAGCGAAATCTCATCGATGTTTTCCAACGAGAACTTGCCCAAGTCCACCTGGCCGTTCTGCGCATTGCCCAACTGGATGCCGTTGTAATAAACGCCCATCTGGTCGGTGCCCATGCTGCGGACATTGATGGTCTTGATACCGCCCACCCCGCCGTAGTCCTTGACTTGCACGCCGGAAAAGAAACGGATGGCGTCGGCCACCGAAAGGCTGTTGAGACGCTCCAATACGGCGCCTTCCAATTTCTGAGGCTGGATGATTTCCTTGGAGGGCGCGGATATGACGACTTCGCTCAGGTAATAATGCCGGCTGATGGCATCCTCCAACGAGTCGGTCTGCGCCATAGGCAGAGAAGCCGAAGCCTTAAAACCGCAGACGGCCATCAAGCCGCATAGCAAAAGCCGACCGATAATCTTGGTCTTACCATCCATTACAAAGCGTTTAAACAGTTTGTAAAAGACTTTAGACCCTATGAAGAGTGCGGAGAAAACGACAGACGGAACCGGCCACCGTTATGCTATCAAACCTCATTTCCCCAAGGTTATCCTGCGGCACTCTTTGGCAAGTCTCCTGACTTATCTCTCCCCCGGACGCCTTCCCATGCGCGCTCTACAGCACACAGTGACCTTTTGTCCGGCTTCAACAAGAAATACAGTAGAGGGTACTGTCACGGATTCGCACCGTGTTCCTTATTATCGGATGATATCCGACCAAAAGCCGTTGCAAAAATAGTGAAAGTTGAGCGAAGAAACAAATGTCACTATAAAACGCAAGATACCAACGGCTCTAGAATGATTCCCCCAAACTGAGCACGAAGCCGCTGGTTCCCCGTCCGAAGCCGTAATCCACCCGCAAATTGAGGTTGTGCTTGAATTCAAAACGGAGGCCGACCCCGCCGGAGGGCAACAGATGGTTCCAACGCCATTCTTGGAAGGACGGGAATACCGAACCGCAACCGATGAAAGCCGCCAAGCCGACGCGCCAGAACAGTTTTTGCCGGACTTCCATTTGCAGGGACACGATATTGTTATCGATATACCGCCCCGCATAATAGCCCCGCAAACGATAGATGCCGCCCGCTTCCTCGCGCAAAGCCCAAGGCGCGTCCTTGCTGTTGAGTTCCCCGTACAGGTCGAAGGCAAGCACCCCGCCGCGCCAAAGCCGCTGGTAATAGTCCACCGTTACCGTGCTCCGCCAAAGCGTGCGGTCGCAATTGCCGAACACACCCGGATAAACCATCTGCCGGAACAACACGTTCCACCCTTTGGTCGGATAGGAAATATTGTTGCGCGTATCGTATTGGAGCGAGAGGCCGAGCCCCGTTGTAAAATAAGCGTCTTTTTGACCTTCCAGATACGCAACGTCGTCTATCTTGACAATCGAGTTATAGCCGATATTCAACGCGGCGCCCACATAGAGGCCGTCATAGACCCTATAATCGTAAAAAGCATCCGCCTTGACGCGCCAACGCGTATAGTTGATGGCCGGATGCACGTCGCAGAAATCGTAACTGATGCCCCAAAAGTTCAGTTTCTTTTGCGAAAACGACAGTTCGTATTTCAAACGGGAACGGCCGCCCTTAAAGTAGGTATTGCCCAAAGCCCCGACATAGAAAAAGCCTTTGAGGGAGGCGTTGGCCGATAGGCTGACGTCCGAGGGCGCCAACGAAGAATCGCCGCGGTCGAGCCGGTACAAGGCCGCCGCCATGCCGCCCAAGCCCACGCTGCCCTCCCGCGACCAGGACGGCACCACCACCAAACTGTAGTCGAATTTACGTTCAAACGTCCGGTCGATATGCCCGGCGAACATCCGCCGCCAGAAATTGTCTTTGGGCGGCGTGGATTGTTTGTTGGACGTTTTGACTTTGACGTCGAACAAGACGTCCGGCAGCGTATCCCAACGGCTGACCCGCACCGAATCCGTCCGCGCCGACACGGGCAGAGAGCACAGCAGCAGCCAAACCGCTACGAGCAACTTCCCGATAGGCGTCCGCCGCTTAATGGCCATGACCTCCTGTGTTTTTGGGCGCCGTCAGGCCGAAACGGTAGCCTACCCCCAAGCTCAACGCGCAAGGATAAGCCCCCACTTCCGTGCGGTTCGCATCCAAGACGTTATAGAAACCGCCTTTGTAAGTGACATTGAACTGCAGGCCGAAAGCGAATTCATAGCCAAACAGGATGGCCCATCCCATGCTAGTATTCTGCATGGCGGACAACTCGGTTTCGTCGTCTTTTTGATACAGGTCGAATGTTCCGCCCTGGCCTTTGATGACCGCATAGTAGCCGAACTCCACGGTGGGGCCCGTGCCGAGGTACAGGCGGCTGCAATCCTTGAACCGCCATTGGCCCATCACGTAAAAGGGCAGTTCCACGCTTAAGGAATACAGGTCGCCCGTATTGCCCTGTTGTTCGACTTTGGTTTGCCGGAAATGATAGAAAAGGTCGATTTGGAGCGCCAAAGACTTGTGGATGTCGAAAAACACAAAGCCGCCCACGCTGCATCCCACGCCCGGGGTCGTCTTTGCCACACCGGAGGGAATACCTTTCAGAATGTAAGCGAAATCGTTCGCTTCGACTTTAAGACCGCCGGTCACGGTAACCACCTGCCCCGAATCCGACGGACAAGACGCGAAAGCCCGCCCGATGCCCGACGCACACGACAGGCATACAATCAAAAAAAAGATGAAAAACCGGAATTTGAATTTGATGTTCATTCGTCTTTGTGGTCACGCTGGGACTCGAACCCAGGGCCCCATCCTTAAAAGGGATGTGCTCTACCAGCTGAGCTACGTGACCCCCTCGAAAGAGGGTGCAAAGGTAAAACGTTTTTTTGAAAAAGTCAAATTCCTCCACCAAGACAAGGTAAAAAAATTTCACTAACTTTGTCATTTATTACGGTCACAATTAGGCCATCACAAATACCGACGCCATGAGCAAGCCCAAGCCCACCAAGGCAACCGCCCCGGCTCCCAAAAGCAAGCCCGCCGCCAAGGTCAAACCGACCTCAACCCCGCAACTATTGCCCAACCCCGCCGAACGGCAGCATCTCCTCGCCGAAACGGCCCGTCTGCTCTGCTGCGTATTGCTGTCCGCCCTCGGCTTCT
>CAMWIS010000048.1 GCA_947174375.1 uncultured Bacteroidales bacterium | reverse complement strand
GACATGATGGGCAACGTTTCCGAATGGTGCATCGACGCGTTTGACGAATCCATCGCCAACGTACACGACTTCAACCCCGTGTTTACTTATGAAGCGAGCGAAGAAGACGGCGTGGGTCTGAAACGCAAGGTCATCAAGGGCGGTTCTTTCAAGGATTTCGCCGAATTGGCCAAAATCCAGTACCGCGCTTTCGAATACCAGGACTCCTGCAAGTCTTATGTCGGTTTCCGTTGCGTCCAGTCGTACTTGGGCCGCGGCAAAAACGCAGGCAACACCTCGGGTTCCAACGTATATTAAACCTTACAAACCGAATAACAAGCAATTTTCACCTCAAAACCTGTTAACGTAGAATCATGGGAATAGCAAAAATCGTCGAAAGCAAAGGGTACAAGAAATTCATGGCGTACCTCTATGGTTGGGGCGCGTCCATCGTAATTGTCGGCGCTTTGTTCAAGATTAACCACTACCCCGGCGCCAACCTGATGCTGATTGTTGGTATGAGTATCGAAGCCATCATCTTCTTCTTCTCGGTGTTCGAACCGCCACACAAGGAATTGGACTGGACGAAAGTTTATCCCGAATTGAAGGAAGGCGCCGAACCCGTAGCGGAAAGCGCGGCGAAAAGAGGTGGCGGCGGTGGCGCGTCCAATCCGCTCGCGGCCAAAATAGATGAAATGTTCGAACAGGCCAACATCACGCCGGAGATTTTCGACAACCTGCGTGAAGGCCTTACCAAACTGACGCAGACGACCACGGCCATCAACAACGTGACGAACGTGGTAAGCGCGAACGACCAATACGCCGGCGAACTCCAAAAGATGACCGACCAGTTGGTTAAACTCAACGATTTCTATGCCAACCAGATGCAGGTATCGACCAAGCAGATGGAAGACACGCGCAAGTTGCAGGACAACATGAACCAAATCATGGAAAACCTGAACGAATCGTTGGACGACGCGAAAAAATACAGAACGGAAATCAACGAATTATCGCAAAAAGTGGCCGCGCTCAACGATATGTACGGCAAAATGCTGGGCGCGTTGTCGATGACGGTGAACAACAAATAGGGAACACGCGACTATGAGTGGACAGAATGAAACCCCGCGTCAGAAGATGATCGGGATGATGTACTTGGTCTACACGGCGTTGTTGGCCCTGAACGTTTCGACGGACGTACTCAAATCGTTCCTCGTCGTCAACAGTGCGATGGAGGAGACGATTACCAGCATCAACCAGCAGGTGTCCGCCGCTTACGACATGATGGACCAAGCCTATGCGCTCAACAAGGCCAAGACCCAGGAAGCGTGGGACAAGACGCAAATCGTCAAGGAGAAAAGCGAAGATTTGCTCAACTACTTGGATAGGGTCAAGACGGAGCTGATCGCCGTCTGCGAGCACATCCCGGCGGAAGAGGCCGTTGGCTTGACCGCCCACGACATCCAACGTCAGGACAACTTCGATGACCCGACGCACTATTTCATCGGGGAAAGCGAAGACGGTTCGGCCGGTGAGGCGCACGTTCTGAAAGAGAAACTGACGGCTTTCCGCAACGATATGCACGAGATTTTGGGCGAAGACTCTACGAAAGTGCCTTTGAGCGCCTTGCGTACCGATAAGGAATACGCCGTAAGTTGGGAAGTGGAACACTTCTACCACATGATTGTGGTGGCGGACTTGGCCATGCTCAACCGGTTCTATTCGGAAGTGTTGAACGGTACGTACAACGTGGTATCGCAACTTTACTCCGGTATCAGTGACAACGACTTCAAATTTGACCAGATTGAAGCGCGTGTCATCGCCAAATCCAATTACGTCTTTACGGGCCAACAGTTCGAAGCCGAGATTTTCGTAGCGGCCTTCGACTCCAAATCGGAACTGTCGGCCACGATCGGCGGTACGACCTACAAGGGTGAAAACGGTATCGTCAAGTACAAACGGGCCGCCACGACGCTGGGCGAGCAGAAGCTCAACGGTACGATTGCCGTACCGGCCGCCTATGGTATCAAGGAATATCCGTTCTCGATGTCGTATATCGTCGCCGAACCGACGGCCACGGTATCGGCCGACGCCATGAACGTGTTGTATGTAGGGGTGGATAACCCGATTTCGGCCCTCGCCGCCGGTGTGGCCGACGCCAATACGCGCGTGACGATGACGAACGGGACGCTGAAAAAGGAGAAGGCCGGCAAATACACGGCCCGCGTAACCCAACCCGGCGTACAGGCCGTCATCAGCGTTTATGCCGTGGAGAACGGCAAGGAGCAACTGATGGGTAGCCAAACCTACCGTGTTAAACGTGTGCCCGACCCCGTGGCCCGTATCAACGGCCAGGATGAAGGCGCGAGAAACATCGACAAGAACACGCTGGCCAACGCCGGCGGTCTGCTCGTGAGCATGAAGGACTTTGAATTCCAGCTCTCGATCAAGATCGGTTCTTTCAGCTTGCAGATTTCCAAGGGGCAGGAACTGACGAACGTCATGCGTTCGAGCAGCAACCGCTTTACGGATGATATGATCCAGAATATCAAGCGTTGCAAACGCGGCGACAAGGTATTTATTCAGGATATTGTGGCGCAGATGCCGGACGGTAACCGGTCGCTGGGCGATATGATTTTAACGATTAAGTAAATAAAAATATACACGCGATATGAAAAGGATTTCAGTGGTCGGCCTGTTGGCGGCATTCGTTCTGACGATGGCCGCGCACGATTTTGCCAAAGCCCAGGTTTTGGAAGACACCCCTCCGCGCGACAACTTCTATGAAAAGGAAAACACGAAGGACCGTCTTCCGCGTCCCTATGTTTATGTACGGGAAGCCGACGTCTATATCAAGAACCGCGTATGGCGCATGATTGACTTCCGCCTCAAGATGAACCAGTATTTCTACTATCCCATCTATCCGGTTCAAGACCGTATCAGTCTGATGAGCTTGATTATCCAAGGGATGGAAGAAGGTACGATCGTGGCGTTCGACCCGATTACGGACGACTTCACGAAACAGTTGACCTATGAGGAATTCATCCGTCAGAACACGTCCGTCACCGAGTTGGAGAAAGAAGACCTGGATAACCCCGGCACGTACTACACGACTTACGATACCTCGTCTTTCCGTGTGGAAAACGTGAAGATGATCCGTCTGAAAGAAGACTGGTTTATCGACAAACAACGCTCCATCCGCGATATCCGCATCTTGGGGATGGCGCCCGTTATCCAACAGTTTGACGAAAACACGGGCGAATTCAAAGGTACGCAGACGCTGTTCTGGCTGTATTACGACTACCTGCGTCCGTTGTTCGCCAAGACGGAATCGTTCAACCGTCACAACAGCGCGATGCGTCCGTCTTATGACGACGTGTTCGCTTGGACGCGTTACTTCGAGAGCTATATCACGAAGATAGACAACCAGCAAGACCGTAGCATCTCGCAATACGCGCAAGGCATCCACGTGATGCTGGAAGCCAAACGCATCGAAAATATGCTGTTTGAAATAGAACAAGACTTGTGGTCTTACTAAGCCCCGCTTTTTTTCGTACATTTGCGATATGTACGATTTCCTATCCACGAACATCGAATACCTCAAAGGCGTAGGCCCCGCGCGGGCGCAGATTTTACGGCAGGAGGCGCATATCCATACGTTCGAGGATTTGCTGTACTACTTCCCTTTCCGCTATATCAACAAGAACAACGTTGTCAAAATAGCGCAGATCCAAGACGACCAAACCTATGTCACGGTGCGCGGCCGCATCGTGGGCGTAAGCGAGAAAGGCGGCGGCCGTCAGAAACGCCTGGTGGCGAACCTGCACGACGACACGGGCCATATCGAACTCATTTGGTTCTCCGGCATCAAATGGGTCAAGGATAAAATCAAGGTGGGACAATGGGTGTCGGCCTTCGGCAAGCCCAATTTCTTCCAGCACCAGTTTTCGCTGGCGCACCCCGACATCGAGGTGCTGCCGCCGGACGCCGGCTTCAACGCGCCGGCCGACCGCGCCGCCAGCTTGGAACCGGTGTATTCGACCACCGAAACGATGAAGAAAAAAGGCGTCACGGTCAAGAGCCTGGCGCAGATAACGCGCCAGCTGTTCGTGTCGGGCGCGGGGGCCATTCCGGAGGTGTTACCGCAGTCGGTCTTGGCCAAATACGGGCTGTTGCCGCGCGAGGCGGCCTTGCGGGAGATGCACTTCCCCACCTCGTCCGAGCAATGGCAAAAGGCTAAAATCCGCTGCAAGTTCGAAGAACTGTTCCTGTTGCAGATCAACATCCTGCAAAACAAACTCGCCAAGAAGCAACAGCCCGGCTTCGTGTTTTCGGACGTGGGCGACCACTTCCTGCATTTCTTCAACCATAACCTGCCGTTTGAACTGACGGGCGCGCAGAAGCGCGTTATCCGCGAGATACGGCAGGACACGAAAACCGGCCTGCAGATGAACCGCCTGCTGCAAGGCGACGTGGGCAGCGGCAAAACGATGGTCGCGCTCATGGTCATGCTGCTGGCCATTGACAACGGTTTCCAAACCTGCCTCATGGCGCCGACCGAAATCCTGGCGCGCCAGCACCACCAAAGTTTTCTGAAGAACCTGAAAGGGATGCCCGTGCGGACGGCCCTGCTCTGCGGCGCCACGCCGAAAGCCGAACGCAAGCCGCTCCTGATGGCCCTGGCGCAGGGCGACATACAAATCCTTATCGGCACGCACGCGCTGTTGGAAGAAGAGGTCGTTTTCAAGAACCTCGGCCTGGCGGTCATAGACGAACAGCACCGTTTCGGCGTGGCGCAACGCGCCAAGCTGTGGGCCAAGAACGCCAAACCGCCGCACGTACTGGTCATGACGGCCACGCCCATTCCGCGCACGTTGGGCATGACGCTCTACGGCGATTTGGATACGTCCGTCATCGACGAGTTGCCGCCCAACCGCAAGCCGATACAGACGCTCCATTTTACCGACAGCGCACGGCTGCGCGTGTTCGCGTTCATGCGCGATGAAATCAAGAAGGGCCGGCAGATTTACGTCGTCTATCCACTCATCAAGGAATCCGAGAATTTGGACTTGAAAGACCTGATGGACGGCTTTGAGGCCATTTCGCGCGCGTTCCCGCTGCCCGACTACGGTGTGAGCATCGTGCACGGGCAGATGAAACCCGACGTGAAGGCCTACGAGATGCAACGCTTTATCAAGGGCGAGACGCAAATCATGGTATCGACGACCGTAATTGAGGTGGGCGTGGACGTGCCGAACGCGAGCGTCATGGTGATTGAGAACAGCGAACGTTTCGGCCTGGCGCAGCTGCACCAGCTCCGCGGCCGTGTGGGACGCGGCGCGGAACAGTCGTACTGCCTGCTTATGACGGGCGACAAGCTGAGCGCCGACGCCAAGAAGCGCATCGATACGATGGTTGCCACGCAGGATGGCTTCAAGATTGCCGAAGCCGACTTGCAGCTGCGCGGCCCCGGCGACTTGCAGGGCACGCAACAGAGCGGCGTGCTGGAACTGCGCGTGGCCGACCTGGTGGAAGACGCGCCCATCGTGCAGGCGGCCCGGCAGGCCGCGATGGATATTTTGGCGGACGACCCGACGCTGGCATCGGAAAAAAACTTACCTTTGGCATTGGAAGTGAACCACCGGAAACGGGAGAAATTTTGGGCCCGAATCAGTTGATTATGGATAACAAGACCTTGGATATATGGGGCGCGCGGGAACACAACCTCCGCGACATCGACCTGCACCTGCCGCACGAATCGCTGATTGTGCTGACCGGACTGAGCGGCAGCGGCAAGTCTTCGTTGGCCTTCGACACGATTTACGCCGAGGGGCAGCGGCGCTATATGGAGACGTTTTCGGCCTACGCGCGCCAATTCATTGGCCATTTGGAGCGCCCCAACGTGGATAAGATCGACGGCCTCAGCCCCGTTATCGCCATCGAACAGAAAACGACGAACAAGAACCCGCGCTCGACGGTGGGCACGATTACCGAGATTTACGACTTTCTCCGTCTGCTTTACGCGCGTATAGGCGAGGCCTATTCGTACGTGACGGGCGAAAAGATGGTCAAATATACCGAAGACCAGATTCTGCAACTGTTGACGGAACGCTACGCGGGGCACGACATCCTGATTCTTTCGCCCTTGGTGAACGGCCGCAAGGGCCATTACCGCGAGCTGTTTGAATCGGTGCGCAAGCAGGGTTTCCTCAAAGTGCGCGTGGACGGCGAACTGACCGACCTGACGTTCGGGATGCACGTGGACCGCTACAAGATACACGACATCGAACTGGTCGTGGACCGCATCACGCCCTCCGAAAAGACGGAAAAGCGTTTGAAGGTAAGCGTGCAGACCGCGCTCAAACAGGGCAAGGGCTCGTTGATGGTGTATGACCCGAAAGACCGCAGCGCGGTGCATTTCAGCAAAAACCTCATGTGTCCGACCTCGGGCATCTCCTACCCCGCCCCGGAGCCGAACACGTTTTCGTTCAACTCGCCTTACGGCGCGTGCCCGCACTGCAAGGGGCTGGGCATCGAATGGCAGCCCGACATCGACCGCCTGATTCCCGACCCGGCGAAAAGCCTGAAACAAGGCGCCGTGCGGCTTATCAGCGACAACGAGGAAGCCTCGTGGAAAGGCGAACACTTGGGCTTGGATTGGATTAACTCCGAACTGCGGCTGATTGTCAAGCAATTCAAACTGACCGAAGACCAGCCGCTCAACACTTGGCCGAAAGAGGCCGTGGAGATGCTGGTGTACGGCAGCCCGGCCTGGCGGGCGCAGATGGCGGAAACGGACGAAGCCGACGGCGCCGCGGAAACGGCGGCCAAACCCGCCGCCAAGTCGAAAAAGGGCGAGCCCGAAATCAAAGGTATGTATTGGTACCTCTCGCAGTTGGCGCAGAACGGCAACGTGCCCACCCTGCAACGCTGGGCCGAACAGTTTATGGCGAAAAAGACGTGCCGGCATTGCGGCGGCACGCGCCTGCAACCGATGGCCTTGCACTACCGCATCGACGGGCGGAACATCGCCGAACTCGCCGCCATGAGTTTGGAGGAACTGGCCGAATGGACGGGCGGCATCGAAGAAAGGCTTGAACCCTGGCAACAGCAGATCGGCCATGAAATCCTGCGCGAAATCAACCACCGCATCCGCTTTCTGTTGGACGTGGGCATCGGCTATCTGAGCCTCAACCGCGAATCGACGGGCCTGAGCGGCGGCGAAAGCCAACGCATCCGCCTGGCGACGCAAATCGGCTCGCACTTGGTCAACGTATTGTATATATTGGACGAGCCAAGCATCGGGCTGCACCAACGCGACAACCTCAAACTTATCCGTTCGTTGCAGAAACTGCGCGACATGGGCAATACGGTGTTGGTGGTGGAACACGACGAGGAGATGATGCGGGCGGCCGACTATATCGTGGACATAGGGCCGGGCGCGGGCGCCAAGGGCGGCAAAATCATGGCGCAGGGCACGTTGGCGCAATTCCTCAAACAGGACTCGCTGACGGCCGACTACCTCAACGGCAAACGCCGCATCGAAATCCCCGCCCAACGCCGGCCGGGCAACGGCACGTTCCTCGAACTGACCGACGCTTCGGGCCACAACCTCAAACACGTGAACTTCCGCCTGCCGTTGCAGACGTTTACGTGCGTGACGGGCGTTTCGGGCAGCGGCAAGTCCTCACTCGTAAGCCAAACGCTGTTGCCCGTGCTGAGCCGCCATTTCTACCGTTCGTCGGCGCAACCGCTCCCCTACGGCGAAATCCACGGCCTTAAGCACATCGACAAGGTGATAGAGGTGGATCAGTCGCCCATCGGACGCACGCCGCGCTCCAACCCCGCCACCTATGTGGGCGTGTTTGAGGATATCCGCAAGCTGTACGCCAGCCTGCCCGAAGCCAAAATCCGCGGCTACAAGGCCGGCCGGTTCTCGTTCAACATCCGCGGCGGGCGGTGCGAACGGTGCGGCGGCGCGGGCGTGGAGACCATCGAAATGAACTTTCTGCCGGACGTCTATGTGACCTGCGAGGAATGCCACGGCAAACGCTACAACCGCGAGACGCTGGAAATCCGCTACAAGGGCAAGTCCATCAACGACGTGCTGAACATGAGCATCGCGCAGGCCGTGGAATTTTTCGAGAACATCCCGCAGATTCTATCCAAAATAAAGGCCTTGAACGAGGTCGGCTTGGGCTATGTATCGCTGGGGCAACCCGCCACGACGCTGTCGGGCGGCGAAGCGCAACGCATCAAGTTGGCGGCCGAACTGTCGAGAAAGAGCACGGGCAAGACATTATATATACTTGACGAGCCGACGACGGGCCTGCACTTCGAAGACATCCGCGCCTTGCTCCAAGTGTTGCAACGGCTTGTGGAACAAGGCAACACCGTCTTGGTGGTGGAGCACAACTTAGACGTGATCAAATGCGCCGACTACATCATCGACATCGGCCCCGAGGGCGGACGCGACGGCGGCTGCATCACGGCCGAAGGTACGCCGGAAGCCATCGCCAAAATCAAAAAGAGTTACACCGGACGCTATTTGGCGCCCTTATTGAAATAACCGCTATGAATACGAAAATCCGCATCCGCTGCGAAAACACCGGCCTCAGCAAGGAATACCCGCGCGGGATCACGCTGAAAGAAATCGCCGAAGACCAACAAATCAAACTGCAGGATGACATTTTGGGCGCCACGGTCAACAACCGCGTGCGGGAGTTGGACTACGACCTCTACAACCCCAAGACCGTCCGTTTCTTCGACATCCATGCCGTGGAGGGCTACCGTATGTATATGCGGTCGTTGATTTTCGTCTTGGGCAAGGCCGTCAAAGACTGCTATCCGCAACTGTCGTTGCGCGTGGAACACTCGCTGCCCATCGGCTTTTACTGCGAGCTGGACGGCTTGGATAAACTCGGCGACAAGGCGCAGGCGGAGACCGACTCGAACGGACACCGCGCGTTGCCGCTCAGCCTTGTGGCGACGCTCAAACAGCGGATGCAGGCCATCATCCAGGCCAATCTGCCGTTCGAACACGAGGAAATCCCGTCGCAGGACGCCGTGACGCTGTTCCGCGAGCGGCATTACCCGGCCAAGGCCATGTTGTTTGAAACGCGGCAACAGGCCTATTCATCCGTATATTATCTGGACGGCGAACCCAACTACTTCTACGGCGGGCTCGTGCCTTCGACGGGCTATTTAAAGACGTTCGACATCGACCGCTATTTCCAGGGCTTGGTCATCGTTTGGCCCGACCACGTGGAGAAACTGGCCGAAGACCGCCAGCGCGTGGTAAAGAACTACATCCGGGAGCAGAACGAGGGCGGCACCAAACTGTTCCGCATTTTCCAAGAACACAAGGACTGGTTGGAGATTTTGGGCGTGCCCTACGTCGGCTACCTCAACAAAGAGGTGCAGGAACAGGGCCCCGGCCGCCTGATTAAAATATCGGAAGCCTTGCAGGAAAAGAAAATCGCGCACATCGCCGACGAAATCGCCAAACGGCCGGACTGCCGCCTCGTGCTCATCAGCGGCCCGTCGTCGTCCGGCAAGACGACGTTCTCCAAGCGGCTCTCCGTGCAGTTGCAGGTATTGGGCTACCGGACGGCCGAGATTTCGATGGACGATTATTTCCTTGACCGCGAACACACGCCGCGCGACAAGAACGGCGAATACGACTTTGAGTGCATCGAGGCGGTGGACATCCCGTTTTTTACGCAACAGCTCAACGAACTGCTGTCGATAGAGACGGAACAGACCGTGGAAATGCCGGTGTTCGACTTTATCAGCGGCAGCCGCAAATGGGGGCAGAAACAAATCCGCATGAGCCCGCAGACGATTTTGATTGTGGAGGGCATCCACGGGCTGAACCCGCAACTCTCGGCCGGCATCGACCCGAAATACCTGTTCAAGATTTTCGTTTCGGCGCTGACCCATATCGCCATCGACACGCAGAACCCGATCCGCAGCACCGACAACCGCCTGATACGCCGTATCGTGCGCGACCACAACTTCCGCGGCAGCTCGGCCCTGAACACACTCCGCCGTTGGAACAGCGTTATTCAGGGCGAGAACAAGAACATCTTTCCCTATCAGGAAAACGCCGACATCATGTTCAATTCGGCCCTGCTGTTTGAGCTCTGCGTACTGAAGGCCCACGCCGAACCGCTGTTGCGCGACGTGCCCGAAGCCAGCCCCGAATACGCCGCGGCCAAATCGTTGCTCAAATTCCTGTCATTTTTCTGCTATATCTCTGAAAAAGAGATACCGCCGACCTCCATTTTGCGGGAATTTTTGGGTGGAAGCAGCTTCGTTTACTAATTTTG
>CAMWIS010000047.1 GCA_947174375.1 uncultured Bacteroidales bacterium | reverse complement strand
CCAAACTTTTTTTCATATGTTTTTCATGGTCGTCCGTACATTAAGTAGAATAAAACATTTACACTATGATTACAAAGACTTTCGGGGCGGCGTTGCAAGGCATCGACGCACAAATCATCCGCATGGAAATCAGCATTGAAAGCGGCGTCAACTTTATGCTGGTGGGGCTGCCGGACTCGGCGGTGCGGGAGAGCCACTACCGCATTGAATCGGCCTTGGAGCAAATCGGCTACCGGATTCCCGTGCGCAAAATCATCATCAACATGGCGCCGGCCGACCTCCGCAAAGAGGGCTCGGCCTACGACCTGCCGCTGGCCGTGGGCATCCTGTCGGCCTCGGAGCAGGTGCGGTTCTCGAAAGACCCGGCCCGGTACATGATTATGGGCGAACTGTCGCTGGACGGCCGCCTGCAACCCCTGCGCGGCGTACTGCCGATGGCGCTGGCGGCCCAGCGGCAAGGCTTCGACGGCTTCGTCCTGCCGGCCGAGAACGCCGAAGAGGCCGCTATGGTGAAGGGGCTGAACGTTTACGGCTGCCGCGACCTGCAATCGGTACTCCGCTTCCTGAGCGGCGAGATAGACCTACAGCCGCAGCCCTACACGGCGGAGGACGCCCGCTCCGAGGCCGCGGACGACAAGGACTTCGCCGACGTGCGGGGACAGGAAATGGCCAAGCGGGCGTTGGAAATCGCGGCGGCGGGCGGCCACAACGTGCTGCTCGTGGGGCCGCCGGGCTCCGGCAAAACGATGCTCGCCTGCCGTATGCCTGGCATCCTGCCGCCGCTGTTGCCCGAAGAAGCCATCGAAACCACCAAGATACACTCGGTGGCCGGCCAACTCGGCTCGGCATCGGCCCTGCTGCGGCAACGGCCTTTCCGCGCCCCGCACCACACGATAAGCCATACGGCCATGGTGGGCGGCGGCAGCTACCCGCTGCCGGGCGAAATATCGTTGGCGCACAACGGCGTGCTGTTTCTCGACGAGTTGCCCGAATTTCAGCGCGTCACGTTGGAGGTGTTGCGGCAGCCGTTGGAAGAACAGCAGATAACCATCGCGCGTACGAAACTGCGCGTGGCCTATCCGGCCGGCTTTACGCTCGTGTGCGCCATGAACCCCTGCCCCTGCGGCTACTACAACCACCCCGACCGCAAATGCACGTGCAAGCCGCATCAGGTACAGAAATACTCGTCCAAGATTTCGGGGCCGCTACTCGACCGTATCGACCTGCAGGTGCAGGTGCAACCCGTGCCCTACGCCGATTTGACCCGGCGGGTGGCGGAACGCCCCGCCGAGAGCAGCGCGCAGATACGCGCCCGCGTGGTGGCGGCGCGGGAACGGCAGAAACAACGGTTCAACGGCATCCCGCCCTATACGAACGCGCAGATGCAAAGCCGGCAGATAGAACGCTACTGCCGCCTCGACGAGGCCGGAGAAGCCCTGCTCGAACGGGCGTCGCAGTCGTATCAGCTGTCGGCCCGCGCCTACCACCGCATCTTGAAGGTGGCGCGCACAATCGCCGACTTGGCCGGAACGGACGACATACAGGCCGCCCACGTGGCCGAGGCCATCCACTACCGCTGTTTGGATAAAAACACTTGGGGCAACTGAGAAACGCCCAAGGCTAACGCTTGGGCTGAGGCTGGGGTTTCAGACGGAAATACCCCTCGCCGCACGCGGGGTCGGGCGCCAAGAAGCCCATCTCCAACAGGTATTGCCAAAACAGGCAGACGTCGTCTTCGTCCCATTCGGGGAAACGGTCACAGAGTTCGCGCGCGTCCATCGCCTCGCGGCTCAACAGCGGCGCGGCTTGACGGTACATCTTGGTATATACGGTATCGCTCAGGCCGCCGCGCTTGCGCCGCAGACAGGCGTCGCAACGGCCGCAGTCGGTATCGCTCTCCTCGCCGAAATAGGCCACGAGATAGCGGCTGCGGCAGAGCCGCCCTTCGGCCGCATAGTCGAGCATGGCCTGCAACTTCTTCCAAGCCGTTTCCTTGCGCCGCTTATAGACGTCCGACGCCAGGAAATAGCGGCCCGGCTCCACGCGGGCGCGCAGGAACAGCACCGTGGGCGTTTTGGGCAACGGCTTGTAGGACAGACAGTCGCCGGCCTGCAAGGCCTGCAACTGCCGCACCACCTCCGCCTCGGTCAAGTCCAGCTTGCGGGCCACCGTCTTTTCGGAGATGGCGCCGTAGTCGCTGAACAGACGGCCTCCGTAGAGCCGCAACAGGGCGCGGAGCACCGGCGACGTGGCGGGGTGGGCCACCTCGTAGCGGTACAAGGTCTCGGGCTCGGCCGTGATATGCACGCGGGAGGCGGCTTTCAACGGGTCGGGGAAGCTAACGTAGCCCTCGCGCTCCAAAAAGCCCAACGCGCTGGCGGTTTCGGGCACGGGCAAGCGGTAGGCGGCCGCAAATTCCGTCAGCATGAACGGCTTTTCCACGCCCTCGCCCGACCCGACGGGCAAGCCGGCGTAGTTGCACAGGGCCTCATACACCTGCCGGATGAACTTGACGGGCGGATAGGCGCGCGCGTAGCGGGCCTCGGCTTCGGCACGGTCGGAAGCGTGGTACAGCAGCAGGGCCGTGGCCGGCTTGCCGTCGCGCCCACCCCGCCCCGCCTCTTGGAAATAGGCCTCGATGGTGTCGGGCAGGTCAAGGTGCACCACCAGCCGCACGTCCGGCTTGTCGATGCCCATGCCGAACGCATTGGTGGCCACGATGACGCGGATTTTGTCGGCCATCCAGTCCTCCTGCCGCGCGTTGCGCACCTCCGCCGGCAACCCGGCGTGATAGGCCGCCGCCGGCAGGCCGTTCCTACACAGCCATTCGGCCACCTCCACGGTCTTGCGCCGGTTGCGGACATAGACGATGCCGCAGCCGCCCACCTTGCGCAACGCGCGGTGCAGGCGCCCCAACTTGTCTTCCTCCTCGGCGGCGTAATAGGTCAGGTTGGGCCGCACAAAGCTCTTGCGGAACACCTTGCGCGGTTTAATCTGCAATTTGTCTTGGATGTCCTGCACCACGTCGGGCGTGGCCGTGGCCGTCAAGGCCAACAGCGGCGTGCGCGGCGCGTAGGCGCGCAAGGCGGCTATTTGCAGGTAGGGCGGACGGAAATCATAGCCCCACTGCGACACGCAATGCGCCTCATCTACCGCAATGAGCCCCACTTCCATCTGCTGGAAGGCCGCCAAGAAACGGCGGTTTTGCAGACGTTCCGCCGAAACGTACAGAAACTTGAGGTCGCCGCGCACGGCCCTGTCCAAACAGAGTTCCTGCTCTTCGGGCGAAAGGCCCGTATATATGGCGGCTGCTTCGATGCCCTGCCGTTGCAGGTGCGCCACCTGGTCTTTCATCAACGCAATCAGGGGCGAAACCACGATGCAGACACCCTTGCGCGCCAAGCCCGGCACTTGGAAACAGACCGACTTGCCGCCGCCCGTGGGCAACAGCGCCAACGCGTCGCCGCCCGCACACACGTGCAGCACGATGTCTTCCTGCAACGGCCTGAAGCTGTCGTAGCCCCAATACCGTTTCAGAATAGCCCGCACGGTGGCGCTGTCGATGTTTCCCGACGGCTTGGTTTCCTGCGTCATGATTTTTTTTGTAATTTCGCGGTGTTAACTGACTTCAAAGGTAGCATTTTTTGACCAAACCGCCGCGCCATGCTGATTCGCTTCTGCAAAAACAATTCGGCCAAACAGGGCTTGTTCCTGTTTATCCTATCGCTCTGCTTGTGGAGCAAGTTCTTTTTCGCCACCGGCTTCGGCGACTACCGCGTGTATCTGCTTTGGCTGCTCGTGTTGGTGGAAGCGGGCTTGGTTGCGTTTATCCTCAACCGGCATAAGCTCTCCAAAAACAGCCTGTTCGTGTCGGCGGTCTATCTGCTGTGCCGCACGGTGTTCGGATTTGCGGCGGGCGCGGACGGCCCCGCGGATTTCACGCTTTCGACCCTGACCTGCGTGCCGCTCCTGCTCCTGTGGGCCGCTTATTACTTCCTGCGGATGTATGAGGCCGAATTTTCGCTGCCGGCCCTGCTCAACGGGGCGGTGCTGTGGTCGGCGGTGACGCTCGTCTGCCCGACAATAGTATATACACTTCCCTGTATCTTCTTGATATTGCTCGTTTACTCGGCCAACCGCGGACGGGTATGGGGCGTGGCCATCCTCGGCATGGCGTTGCCGTTCGCGCTCATGGGCATCCGCGACTTTCTGCTGGACACCGACTGGCTGAACACCTGGCTTGAACGGGTGCCGGCATTCCTGCCCGAAAGTCTGCCGCTCCCGCCCGACGGGCTGCCGTTCTACTTCGCGCTCGTCTTGCTGATAACGGCTTTCTTGGGCTGGATTTATCTGAAACAGAACCCCATCGAGGGCGAGATTCTGGAACGCAAACGCGCGTCGGCCATCGCCGCCGCCTTCATCTACTTTGTCCTGTATTTCGGTCTGATCACGGCCGACGTGGCCATCACGACGATTCCGCTCCTGTTCTCCACGGCCTACCTCACGGGCGACTACTTCACCAGAAAAAAAGAGACCCTCCTTTCGGAAGGCCTCTTCTTGGTTTTGGTCGTTTTGGGGCTGTTGAGCGTATGGCTCTAAGCCCCCGCTCCGACTTTATTTCACGAAATGGAAATGCGAACCGTAGCGTTCGAACGCCGCCTTGTCCAACTCCTCGCGGTGGTCGGGATGCGCGATTGAAATCAACAGCCGCGCGCGTTCCTGCAACGTCTTGCCGTAGAGGTTCACGGCACCGTATTCGGTCACAACCCAATGGATGTTGCTGCGCGTGGTAACGACGCCCGCGCCCAACGTCAGCGTGTTGGCGATTTTGCTCACGCCCTTGTTCGTCACCGAAGGCATCGCCACAATCGGCTTGCCGCCCTCGCTCAACGAAGCGCCGCGCATGAAGTCAATCTGACCGCCTACGCCCGAATAGAACTTGGTGCCGATGGAGTCGGCGCAGACCTGACCCGTAAGGTCTATCTGCAAGGCCGAGTTGATGGCCGTCACCTTCGGGTTCTTGGCCACGACGCAGGGGTCGTTCGTATAGCCTACGTCCATCATCAGCACGCCGGGGTTGTCGTCCACAAAATCATAGACATCCTTGCTGCCCATCAGGAACGTGGACACGATTTTACCTTTGTCGATACGCTTGTTCGCGCCGTTGATGACGCCCGTGCGCACGAGGCCCAACACGCCGTCGGCGAACATTTCGGTGTGTACGCCCAGGTTCTTGTGGTTCGTCAGCTGCGACAACACGGCGTTGGGGATGCTGCCGATACCCATCTGCAACGTGGCGCCGTCTTCAATCAGGGCCGCCACATTCTTGCCGATCTGCACCTCGATGTCGGAGGGTTCGGCGAAATGCGCCGTAATCAGCGGGGCATCGTCTTCCACAAACACGTCGATCATCGAAATGGGAATCATCGCGTCGCCGAAAGCACGCGGCATCTGCGGGTTTACGACGCCGATCACGGTGTCGGCGGTCTCTACGGCCGCCAACGTGGCGTCAACCGACGTACCCAACGAAACATAGCCGTGTTTGTCGGGCGGCGTAATCTGCACCATCGCCACCTGCGGACGGCAGTAGCCCTCGCGGATCAGACGCTGCGTCTCGGACAGGAAGATGGGGATATAGTCGGCGTAGCCGGCCTGCGTGTCCTTACGCACGTTGGCGCCCACGAAGAACGACTCCAGCTGGAAGATGCCCTCGAATTCGGGCGCGCTGTAAGGCGCTTCGCCTTCCGTATGCAAATGCTGGATTTTGATATCCTTGATTTCCTTACGGCGGCCTCTTTCGCACAACGCCTTAATCAGACCTTGCGGCGCGCAGGCCACCGAATGGATGTGAATGCGGTCACCGCTTTTCACAACCTTAACCGCCTCTTCGGCGGAAACTGCCTTGTACATCATATTATGATCGTTTTTATATTTTCCAATCGCAAAGATACGGATTTTAGAACATATAATCCCATACGGGCAACGCCACGGGCGTCGTCTTCAAGGCTTTCAACGCCTTGTTGTCCAAATATTTCTTATTGATGACGAAACGGAACATATATTCGTTGAACCAGCCGTCGGTAAACGTCAGGTAGCCGTTATGCCCCGCGCTGGCGCCCCAGCTGTTCTCGAACTCCCACTTGACGGGGTTGTCCTTGCCGTCGGTATCGCAGCCGATCAGCAACATGGCGTGCGCCGAACCGCTCTGACGGCTCAGGATGCGGTCTTTCTTATCCATGCCGAAATCCACGCCGAACAGGCTGTTGTAGTCGTAGAGCATCGTATCGAGAATGCCGGCGTCCGACTGGAACTGCTTGCCCACGTCGCTGGACGTATATAAGGGTTCGTTGGCCTTAATCGAAGCCAAGGCCGCTTTCTTGATGTCTTCCAGCGGCAGGTTCAGATACACCCAGTTCAAGCCCTCGTAGGTGTTGCGGTAGTTGGCGATGTCATAGACCTGATAGTAAGGCCGCGTGGGGTCGTGCATAATCATGACGTAATGGTCGGGCGTAAAGTCGGCCGGCACCACTTCTTCGTAGAAACGCATCGGCGTATAGTTCTCCAAGGCCTTGATGTCGCCGTCTTTGGTCTTGTAACGCCACGTGAACTGTACGGGCGGCTCGCCGAGGCAGAGGCTCAGGATGCGGTAAACGTCTTTCAGCGTCGCCATCTTGATGTTGCGGAGCACGGCTTCGGTGGGCGCGGCGTCCAGCTGGTCGGCGGTGGCCTGCGCCGCGGCCTTGCGGATTTCCATGCCGCCCTTGCGCAAGCGTTCGTTTACGAGCGACACCATCTGCGAGGTGGCGTTGGCGTGTTCGGTTTCGGGCATGACCTCAGCCGGCACGAGGCCGTATTTGGAGGCCACGTTATAATAGAGGTTCCACACGCCGCCGTCGTTCACGGGATTTTGGAAGAAGGTCACGACTTCGCGGTCGTCCTGGTCGCGGTCGGCCGTGCGGATCATATTTTCCAAAAACAGGTTCGACTTCTCCAACATATCGTAGAAATAGAGGTAGTTGTGCGAGAAATCGAACGCATCGAGGTTGTATTTCTTCATGACCAACGGCCGCAACGTGTTCAAGGACGTGAACATCCAGCAACGGCCCGAACGCTTTTGGTCGGTGATGCCCTTGACATCGACGCGGTATTTGAAGAAATGGTCGATTTTGCCTTGACGTTCGCGGTTGAGCGCGTTGGATTTGATGTTGGCGTCTTGCGTCAGCACGTTTTGGATGGCGCGCGTGGAGGCGTCTTTGTCGAAGCTCTGACGCAGCGTCTGCAATTCCGTTTCGCCCAACGCCTGCGCCTGCAGGGCCGGTTGAATGGCCGCGCCCGCACCGAGGCACAGCAAGCCGGCGAGGAGCCGCACGGCCGATTGTCGTAAATTCATCTTTTTCATATTTGTCTTTATTTTAAAGCGTTTTGAAATGGTCAACACCGTCAGACTTATTGTCACTCGGCGCAACGGGCGCGGGATTTGCTACCCTATCGTAATAGTGTTTGGGGTCACCCTTTTCAAAATAGCGGAGTTCGCAACCCGCCGACCGCACCAAAGCTTCGATATTGTCCTTGGCGTCCTGCTCGCTCCCGCAGATGCAGAGTTTGTTTTCGTAAAGGAAATAGTTTTCGCGGTAACGACCCGGCGTGATATTGGGCATGATGACGTTGGCCGCGATGCGCAAGGCCGCCTCCCGCCCCTGCGGATGCAACGAAGCCATAGCCGTGGTGGCCGCCATGTTGAGCGTGGGCATGATGAGCCGCAGCAAGGCCAGCATATTGAGCGAGAGTTCGTAGCGTTCGGCCAGCGTCGGTATTTCGTGCCGACGCGCGTAGAGCGGCGTGTCCCGGTGTTCGATATAAGGCCCCATGCCCACCATGTCGATGCCGAAATCACGGAAAAACGCGAGGTCGCCGGCCAAATCGGCCTCCGTCTGACCGGGCAGGCCTATCATGACGCCGCTACCCACCATATAATCGGCGGCTTTAAGGGCTTCCAACGCCTTGATACGGTCGTCGAAACGGTGGTCTTCGGGATGCAGTTGCGCGTAGAGCGCGGGGTTGGACGTCTCGATGCGCAACAGGTAGCGCGTGGCGCCGGCCGCGCGCCAGCGTTCGTAGGTCTCCCGTGTCTGTTCGCCC
This sequence comes from uncultured Bacteroidales bacterium, assembly GCA_947174375.1. Classification (GTDB taxonomy): domain Bacteria; phylum Bacteroidota; class Bacteroidia; order Bacteroidales; family P3; genus CAMXAS01. Next base: position 2,352 of record CAMWIS010000047.1, on the reverse strand, counting down.
AACGAGAGCGTGACGCCGAGGCGGCCTTCACTCAGGCGGGCGATTTGCCGCAAGAGCCGTTCTATCGTGTCGATGAAAGCCGCGTCCTGCCGCTCGCCGCTTTGCAGCACGATGGAGCCGAAGCCCGCGCGGTAGGCGTTTTCCACGGCCGTCAGCACCTCCGCTTCCGTAACCGCATAGCGGCTCACGGACGGATTGCCGGAACGGATGCCGCAATAGTAGCAGTTCTTGCGGCAGATATTGCTGTATTCGATCAGGCCGCGCAGATAGACCTGCGACCCCACCGTGGCCAACTTGACCTCGCGCGCGGCCTCCCGCAAAGCCTCCGCCTGCGCCCCGCGCCATTGCAGGCACTTGGCCCAGTCGGCGGGCGTGTGGCCGATAAGGGACTGCGGCCGTGCCGCCCCCTGTCGTATATACGTAGAGTTCTGCGGTAGCAACGCGCCCCGCAGCAAGATAAAGCGGTGGGCATAGGCCGCCAACGACTCGGGGAGGCGCGGCACGGCCTCCGTCCCGCCGACCGCGCGGTCGGGTGCGCCCGACTCCGGCGTGGCCCGCGGATAGACCAACACGCGGCACCAGTCTAAAATGGTCTCGAACGACCGCCAGGCCGTAAACTTCTCCAAATTGTCCTCGCCCATGAGCAGGTAGAGCGGCCGCGCCGTTCCCTCCTGCGCACGCACCTGTTCCAACGTATGCACCGTATAGGACGGACGCGGCAGGTGCAGTTCCATATCGCAGGCCCGCATCCCGGCGCGGCCGGCCAAGGCCTCGTTGAGCAAGGCCCACCGCCGTTCGTCGGGCCACATATCGGCCTCGGCCTTGAACGGATTGCGCGCCGAAAGCATAAACCACAGGTCGGCCTGACCGTCGAAATGACGCAAGGCCGCCTCCGCCACGGCGATATGCCCCGTATGCACCGGATTGAAAGAACCGAAATAGAGAATGAGCGGGCGGCTGTTCATCGCTGTAGGTTATTCCGCCTGCAAAAAGGCCGTTACCGCCGCCTGCACTTCGGCCACGGCGCGTTCCAAGTCATCGTTGATGATGCGCAAATCGAAGCGGGGCGCAAAGCTCAGCTCCTCTTCCGCGCGGTCGAGCCGTTTTTTCAACGTCTCGGGCGTTTCCGTGCCGCGCCCTTCCAGGCGGCGCTTTAACTCGGCCACGGAGGGCGGCTGGATGAAGATGGCCAAACTCTGTTTCGGAAACTGCTCCTTGATGCGCAGGCCGCCCTTGACGTCCACGTCAAACACCACGTCCTGATTCTGCGCCCAGATGCGCGTGAGCTCGCTTTTCAACGTGCCGTAGAACTGACCCGCATACACTTCCTCGTATTCGAGAAAATCGCCGGCGGCCACGGCCTTGCGGAAATCGTCGGCCGTAAGGAAATAGTAGTCTTTGCCGTTCTGTTCGCCCGGCCGCATCTGCCGCGACGTGGCCGATACCGAAAACGCCAAGCGCGGCAACATCGGCAGCACGCGGCGTACAATCGTGGTCTTGCCCGAGCCCGAAGGGGCCGAGAATATAACGAGTTTGCCTTGTCTTCCCATCATCTGCACTACTGTTTTGGATTGTAAAAATAGTGCAAATCGGGCATAAAATCAAGCCAAATCGGGGAAACGGCGTTTGAGCAAATCGTAGAACGTGGCGTATGCCAATGAGTTCTCGTCCCAGGCGTGCTGACGGCACATCGTCTGCCACAGCGCCGAAGCCGCCGCCGCGTCTTCGGCTTCGTTCAAACGGCTTACCGCCTCGCCATAGGCCTTGATATTGCCGTCGAACAGTTCCTGCGTCAACAGATATTTTTCGTTCACGCCGATGGTCATCTTCAAATCGACCGGGCGCGTATGCTGGATGTCGTATATCGTCTGCGGGGCCTTGAACTTATCGACCATCGTGCGGAGTTGGCCGCCGTGCAGGTTGGCGCGCGTGGAACGCAGGCTGTCCATGAGGCTGTCGCCCGCCACCACGGGTTCGGGCGCGGTATCGGGGCGGGCCGTGGACGACACCGCCACGCCCGACATATCCTGCTCGCCCGGCTTGACCTGCGCCTGCGCCATAGCCGTCAGCTGCGTGATATAGGATTGCGGCTGGTCTTCTTCCTTGACCGTGAACTGCGCCATCGATTCCTGCTTGATGGCTTCGTAGAGCTCGTTGGCCGGCGATGGCGCGGGTTCGGGCTCCGGCTCGGGTTCAGGCATCGGGGCGGGTTCGGGCACCGGTTCAGGTTCAGGCTCAGGCTCGGGTTCGGGTTCGGGCACCAGGGCGGCCACCGGTTCGGGTTCGGGCACCGGCTCAGGCGTCGGGTCTTCATCGAAGAACAAGCCGAGTTCCGGCTCCACCTGCTTGGGC
>CAMWIS010000046.1 GCA_947174375.1 uncultured Bacteroidales bacterium | reverse complement strand
CCGAAATTGAACACCTCGCGCCCGGCCTCGTCATAGACGATGAAGCCGGCCAAATCGGCCGTCTGCTTCTGCATCGACAGGGCCGCCAAAGCATCCATATCGTTCTGCACCGGGCTGATTTCCATCTCGCCGGTCTGCGGATTTTCGTAAGGTTGGCTCTCGTACCGCCGTATCTGCGCCTTGAAGACCTCGAACGTGGCCTCGGTGTCCGCCATGGCGCCATGCGCCCCCTCCAAACGCTTGTCCAAATAAAAGCGGCAGGCCCCGCTCAGCGTGCGCGGCTCCATCTTATGGAAAATCGTCTGCACGTCGATGAGCCGACGTCCCTTGACATCGAAATCCACGTCGGCGCGCAGGAACTCCTCCACGAGCAGCGGCACGTCGAAATGATTGGAATTGTAGCCGGCCAAGTCGCTGTTGCCGATAAACTTGAGGATTTCCGGCGCCAAAGCCTTGAACGTGGGCTCCAGCACCACGTCGGCGTCATAGATATGATGCACGGCGGAGGCTTGCGGCGGAATCGGCATTTCCGGATTGACACGGCGCAGATAGCGTTCCGTATGGCCGTCGGGGAATACCTTGAGTATCGCGATTTCCACAATGCGGTCGCGCCCCACCTCGATGCCCGTGCTCTCTATGTCGAAGAAACAGAGCGGCTTGCCTAATTTCAATTCAAAAGTTTCCATATTCCTTTATTAAGTCTGCGTAATCGGTCATCGTCTGCACGGTTTTCATGCGCGTCACCCAGTCGTCGGGAAGGCCGAAAAGGGCCCGGTCCAAACGGAGCCAATAGGGTTTCAGGCGTTTCAGCACCGACTGCGGACGGATGCCGTAAGCCAACTGGTTTTCATGCAACCGTTCCATCAAGGCCAAGCATTGCCGGCGTGCGGCTTCCGGCGCGATGTCCTCGCCCTGCAGGCGGCGCGGCAACAACGGGTCGTTCAGGACGCCACGCCCCAACAGACAGACCCGTACCGACGGGAAGCGCCGGCTCAACCGCCGCGCGTCTTCCACCGTGAAGATATCGCCGCTGTAATAAACCGGCGCCTTGACGTGCGGCAAAACCGTTTCCAAAAAATCCCAATCGGGTTGCCCGCCGTAGCCCTGAACGCCGGTGCGCGGATGGATGGCCACGTAGCGCAACGGGTAACGGTTCAAGACGTCCAACAGCGGCCATATCTCGGCGCGGTCGCGGTAGCCCAGGCGGATTTTGACCGAAATGCCGAAACCGTCCTGCGTACAGGCGTAAGCCCGTTCCAAAAAGCGGTCCACCTGCGCCGGATAGGGCAACAGCCCGGAGCCCCGGTGCTTGGCCGCCACCGAACGGATCGGGCAGCCGAGATTCCAGTTCAGGCTGTTGTAGCCGTAAGCCCGCAAGGCTTCGACCATAGCCGGGAAATAGGCTTCCTCGTTGCCTAAAATCTGAGGCTCCACCGCCATGCCACGGTTATGCTCCGGCCACAAATCCCGCAAATGGGAAAGCCGCACGCGCCGCCCGGGCACCAACACGACAAAGGGCGCGATGGCCCGCGACAAGCCGCCTACCGTGTCGGCGTAAGCCTGTCGGTAGCGGCAATCGGTAAATCCGTCCAGCGGCGCTAAGAGATATTCCATGGTTGAACCCACAAAAGTAGTATTTTTTTGTCTAACTTTGCGCGATACAATAGACCATACCCCATGAACGCCGAACCCGCCACGCTCGTTACGGACGCCCGTCCCGCCTTACTGGGGCTGTCGCCCGCCGAAATCGCCGACCGCCTGGCCGACGCGCCGTTTCCCGCCTACCGCGCCAAGCAGGTGGCGCAATGGATTTACGGCAAGCGGGCCGATTCGTTCGATGCCATGAGCAACCTGGGCCGCGCCGACCGCGAATGGCTGGCGCAGCGTTTCCGCCTCGGCAACCTGCCGCCGGCCGAGGAACGCGTCTCAACCGACGGCACGCGCAAATACCTTTTCAATGTCAGCGAGGCGAATGAAAAGCCGGCTTATGTCGAATGCGTATATATTCCGGACGGTGACCGCGCCACGCTCTGCGTCTCGTCCCAATCGGGCTGCCGCATGAATTGCGGCTTCTGCGCCACGGGCAGCCAAGGGTTCAACCGTTCGCTGACGGCCACCCAAATCCTGAACCAATTTTACAGCCTGCCCTTTGCCGATGAAATTTCGAGCTTCGTGTTCATGGGCATGGGCGAGCCCTTTGACAATACCGACGAGGTGTTGCGCGCGCTCAACCGCCTGACGGCGGCCGACGGCTTTGCGTTCAGCCCGCGCCGCATCACGGTGTCCACGGTCGGCGTCATCCCCGGCATGAAACGCTTTTTGGACGAAAGCGAATGCCATTTGGCCGTGAGCCTGCACAGCCCGTTCGCTGACGAACGCGCCCAATGGATTCCGGCCCAAAAGGCCTATCCCATCGCCGAGGTGTTGGACGTGCTGCGGCATTACGATTTCCGGCACCAACGCCGGCTTTCCTTTGAATACATCCTGTTCGGCGGTCTGAACGACAGCCTGCGCCACGCCAAAGCCCTGGTCAAACTGCTTTCCGTCTGCGCCGGCTGCCGCGTCAACTTGATTCTGTACCATCCCGTTCCGGGCAAGCCGTTCCAACGTCCCAAGCCCGAACAGGCGTTCTTGTTCCGTGACTACCTCAGCAAAAACGGCCTCTTCGCCACCCTCCGCCAATCACGGGGAGAGGACATAGAGGCCGCCTGCGGGCTGCTTTCGCAGCAGAAGAAAGGGCTGGCTTAGTTGCCCAACAGCTGGAACAATTCGTCTAACTTAGGCGTCAGAATAATCTCGGTACGGCGGTTCTTGACCCGGCCTTCCGCATTGTCGTTGCTGGCGATGGGCATAAATTCGCCACGGCCGGAAGCCGCAACCTGCGCCGGATTTACTTCTTTATTCTCCAACAGAATCTTGGCGATGGCCGTCGCCCGCATCACGCTCAAATCCCAGTTGTCTTTAACGTCGCCGCGGCCGCGCATCGTCACATTGTCGGTATGACCCTCGATCATGACCTGGATTTCAGGGTTACGCGCCAAAATGCCGCTCAATTCGCGTAAGGCCTCGCGGCCGTCGGCGCCCACCGTCCAACTGCCGGAGGCGAACAACAGTTTCTCGTCCATAGACACATACACCTTGCCGTTCTTCGTATAAACCGACAAGCCCTTGTCCTTGAAGCCCAACAGCGCGTCGTTCACCTTGTCCAGCAACGCGTTCATCTCGGCGTCCTTGCGGTTCAAGATGCCTTGCAATTCATTGACCCGAGCTTCTTTTTCGGCCAAGGCCTTCTCCTTTTCGGCCAACAGGGCTTCTTTCTCCGCCAACTCGGCTTCCCTAAGGCTCAGGGTCTCCGCCAGTTCGTTTTTGCTCGACACGGTGTTTTTGTAGCGTTTGTCCATCTGGCTGTAGCTGTTTTTCAGCTGCGTCAGTTCCTCGTTGCACAGCAGATAGTCGCGCCGCATCGTATCGGCCTCCATGCGGGCGGCCAACAGCAAGTCTTCCAGATGCGCCGTCTTGGCCTTGCATTCGGTCAGATCCTCGCTGTACTGCATATTCTCTTTTTCCAAAGTCGCGCCCTTCTGCGCACAGGCATCGCTCTTGGCCAACAGTTCATTGTATTTCTTGGACGATACGCAGGAAAAGCCCAAACCGGCCACCAACAGGAACAGGCCGGCGTTCAAAAAAACTTTAGATTTCATATAGGATTGTTTTTTAGCGTTACATATTCAATAATATCCCCGTCGGACAATGATCCGAATGCACGACTTGCGGCAGGATGAAAGCCGATTCCAGCTGCGGCCTCAGATTGTCGCTCAGCATCAGGTAATCGATGCGCCAGCCCTTGTTCTTGGCCCGCGCCCCCGCCCGGAAACTCCACCAAGTGTATTGGTCTTTGGCCTCCGGATACAGATAGCGGAAACTGTCCGTAAAGCCTTGCGCGAGAAAACCGCTCATCCAGTCGCGTTCTTCGGGCAAAAAGCCGGAAGAGGTCGCGTTGCGGACCGGGTCGTGGATGTCGATGGCCTCGTGGCAGATGTTGTAGTCGCCGCACAACACCAATTTAGGGCGCTCTTCCCGCAGGCGCAGGACATAGCTTTGGAAATCGGCCAGCCATTGCATCTTGAATTGCTGCCGTTCGTCGCCGGACGTGCCGGACGGATGATAGACGCTCACCACGCTCACGTCGCCGAAGTCGGCGCGGATGAAGCGCCCCTCGCGGTCGTAATCGGGCATCCCCATGCCCGACAGCACGCGGTCGGGCGTCTGTTTCGTCAACAAGGCCACGCCGCTGTAGCCTTTCTTCTCGGCCGAGAACATATAGGTCTGATAACCGGCCGCGGCAAACGCCTCTACCGGAATCTGCTCCGGTTGCGCTTTGGTTTCCTGCAGGCAGACCACGTCGGCGCCGCTCCCGCCCAGCCATTCGACAAAGCCTTTCGTTACGGCCGACCGGATGCCGTTGACATTATAGGTGATGATTTTTCTAAGCACGTGTTTTACTTGATTTCACGCGCAAAGATACGCTTTAAATGATACCGTGGCGAGACGGCGCCGACCGAGTTTCCAACAACAGGCTATGAAAAACTCGCCGGTTTTTATTTTTCCTTATTTTTGTCTATTTTTGTAAGCATCCGATTAGTTTCAAACTTATGGAAATAGCGAAAGACACGCTCGTCAAACTGACCTATACGCTACGCTTCGACAAGGCGGACGGGGAGGTCATCGAGGAAATCGGCGAGAAAGACGCCATGGAAGTCGTTGTAGGGCACGATGTGCTGTTGGAATCTTTCGAGGCCAAAATCATGGGGCTGAAGGCCGGCGACACGTTCGCGTTCAGCCTGAACCCGCAGGAAGCCTATGGCGAATACGACGAGGAGAAACTCGTGCGCGTGCCGAAAGCCGAATTGTTGGAAGGCCTGCCCGAAGAAGCGGCCGAAAATATATACGAAGGCAACATCATCCCGATCGTGGACGCCGACGAGACGACGTACGAAGCCCTGATTACCGAAATTCAGGACGACATCGTTTCGCTGGATTTCAATCATCCGCTCTCCGGCGAGACGCTGTTCTTCGAAGGCAAGATTCTGGCGGTCCGTCAGGCGACGGAAGCCGAAATTAAAGCATTATGAAACTGTTCTTGATCATACTCGTTTTGGCCTGCGCCATGCTGATTCTGGGCGGCGTCCTGGTTTTGAGCCTCGGACACCGGGACCGCAACGGCAGACGGCGGCCGGCGCCGAAACCTAAACCGCAGCCAAAGCCGCAACCGCAACGGACGGCGCTGATCGTTGACGACAGCACGGTAAGCCGCCGGTTGGCCGCCGAAGCGCCGGAGGCCCCGACGCCCCCGCCCGCCGAACCGGCTCCGATGGCGAACCCGCTGGAAGCCCTTGAAGTGGCCCTCAAGATGGGGCCGGCCATCATGTCGATGGCGCGCATCCATGCCGAAGACGCGGAAGAGGCGGCGGCCAAACAGCAACAGGCCCTCCTGTTCCTGCAAGGCGCGGAAGCGCTCTGCACGCTGGAATACGCACTCAAGAAATGGGACTCGGCCAAAACCGCCGAAAAACGCGCGGCGCTGCTGGCCGAAATCAAAGGCTGCACGGCCTCCATCGACCCCGAGGCGGTACGCTCGGCCTGCAAGGCCACGTTCGACGCCATGTACCCGGCTTTCACCGAAAAGCTGTTGCAGATAGCGCCGGACATGAACGAAACGGAATTGAGACTGTGCACCTTCTTAGCCTTGGGACAAAGCACGAAAGACATGGCGCTTTTGACGCGCCGCTCCGTCCGCACCATCGAGACTTCCATCTATCACATCCGCAAGAAATTGGCCATCCCGACCGAGGAAAAGACGTCCGATTTCCTGAGGAAATTCCTGTTTTAGTCCAAGCCAAGGCCGTTTACGCCAAACAGCAGACGAGCCATATCAACCCGCCCGCATAGGGCAGATAGCGTTTTTCCCGACGGACGACCGCCTGACGGCCGCAGTAGAGGATGCCGTAACAACAGACACAGGCCATCCCCGACAGGACGACCGGCCACACCGCACCCGGCCACGTCTCTATCCACAGACTCATGCCGTTCATGAGCGCGAGGCCGTATTGCAGCACGTGCATCAACGCGGCCGTCAGCCAACCGTTACCCGGGGCCGACACCCCGACCAAACCGGCCACCAGCCCCACGGGCAACAGGACGGAGGCCAAGGGCGCGACCACCATGTTGGCCACCCAAAAATAGACGGGAAACTGCCCGAAAAAGCACAGACTCAAGGGCGCGGTGGCGCCTTGCGCCGCCCACGACACGGCGCTCATCCCCACGATTTTCTTCAAGTACTTCCGTTTTTCGACGGCCGCCGGATAGACGCGGGGCGAGAGGAACACGATGCCGCCCACGGCCAGATACGACAGCATGAAGCCGAGATCTAACAGCCAGTCGGGCCGCAGCGTCAACAACAGCCAGGCCGACAACAAGAGCGAGCGTTCCACCGGCAGGCGGCGGCCGAGACAGAGGCCGGCCTGCACGAACGTGAACATACAGGCGGCGCGGCAGACGGAGGCCGACAGCCCGGTTACGAGCGCGTAGCCCCACAGGAAGCCGCAGACGATGCCGAACCGCAGCCACCGCGCCCGACGGCCGCGCAGGCCTTTGAGCAACAGCATCAGCACCCACGCGACGATGCCCAAGTGCATCCCCGACACGCAGAGCACGTGTACGACGCCGGCATCGCGGTAGGCTTGGCTGACTTCCGGGTCCATATCCGACTTGTCGCCGAAGACCAAGGCCTTGGCGATGCCGCGCTCGCGCTCGGCCAAAAGCGGATGCTCCAAGCCGGCCGCCAAACGGGCCTGCAGGCGCCCGGCGGCGCGCCGCAAGCGGTGCGCCTTGTGCCGCCCCGCCCCGGACGCCGAGTCCGTGCCCACGAAGCCCCAACCGCCCCGTGGCACATAGGCGCTCGCATAGATGTAACGGCGGTGCATATAGCGGGCGTACCCCGCATAGGCCGCCGTGTCGAAGGGGGCCGGGGCGGCACGGACCGTAAGACGGTCGCCGGGCGCCAGCGCGGCGGCGGTGCCGTCCTTTTGGAAATACAGACACAGTTTGGCGCGGGTCGGCCGCCAAGCGCCGTCATCCCCGGCATAAGCCCACACGCGCACGGTCTTTTTCCAACTCTTGGCCGTTTCCTTGCCGAAATCCAATACCTCCACTTCGTAGAGACGCTTGCCGCCGTCCAGACAGGCTTCCGGCAAGCGGCCGCCCGCCGCACGGCTCAACGCCACATTGGCATAGCCGCCGCCCACGGCCAAGCCGACGGCGGCCACCGCCCGCAAGACCGGCCGACGGCCGACGCACAGCACGCCCATCGCCGCCAGGACCAGCCCCCACAGCGTCCAAAGCCCCATAGCCGTCCAACGGCTACCGGAACCCTCCGTGCACAAGCCCCATAGCAGGCCTGCCGCGTAACAAAAGAAAAGGAAATAAAAGGACGGGCGGTACGGGCTTCCCCGCATCACGCCGTCAATCGCTCAAATCGCCGATGGAAAGCTGATCCATGTGCTTGATCGAAACGCCGGTATAGTAGAAGCGGATGACGTCTTCCACCGAATACCCCAAATCGACCATACGCACCGCCCCTTCTTGGCTAAGGCCTACGCCGTGCCCGTAGCCGCGACCGGTGAGTCTTACCTGGTCTCCCTGCGTGGAGACCGAGAAATAAGTGGACCGCAAATTCAAATCCTGACGAATGTTTTTAAGCGGTATTTGATTGGGAAAATAGACTTTTCTTCTTATCTGTTTGAAGGTCAAGGCACTGTCGCGCATCGTCGCGTTCTTGACCGGATAGTTGTATTTCCGTTCCAGAAAATCCAACCATTCCTTACGGCTCATTTCCTTAACCCAAAAGGCGTTCCGCATACTCATCGAGAACGTGTCGCGCACGGGACGCAAATAAGGTATCTCGTAACGCCATACGTCTTCCGAAGCCACGGTTTCGCCGCCGGAATTGGAATAGAACGAAGCCGTGATAACCTGGTCGGCCGTATCCACAATCAACGAACCGGCCGTCTGCACCGTCGCGGTCAGAATCAGCGGCGTATTGTTGCGGCTCTTATAGACCTGGCAATGCACGCCGTCGCACAGATGGTAGCCGTCGTTCGCATGGCGCCGCAAATTGTTGATGGCATACGTCCGCGCGATAATGGCCTGTATCTTATAGAAATCCAATTTGTCGCTGATGCTCCGCACCTCCGACTGGGTAACGCCGGCCACATAGTTTTCCACATTCACGATGTTGATCAGAAACAGGCGGCCGTTCTCCACGCCCACTTCCAAATGGTCGTCGTAATAACGCACCTCGCCCGGCGCACCCTCCGGATGAATCGCGAAAATGGCTTTCAGCCCCTCGCCGTCCAACGACAGCGACGGGAAGACACCTATCAGCGAGTCGCCCTGCCACACCGCAATGTTCTCGGCTTCCACACGCAAGGTCACTGACTGGTCTTCGTGCAATTCCACCAAACGTTGTCCTTCGGAATCGAAAATGTAATACACGCCCAGGGCCGCCGTAAACACATAGGCCGCCGACGGCTTTTCGGAGAAAATCCGCACCGAAAGGTCGGTGGCGTACGCCCGGCCGACCATCCACAACAACATTCCACAGAGGAATCCCGCACCCAATATCTTTTTCATAATGCTTACACTAATATACGTTCGAGATCCGCGATGATCGAAGCGGCCACGCGCGTTGAAGCGCCTTCCTGCCCCAATTTATCCCGGAGCTCCTTATAATCAGACAGTTGTTTTTCCCTTATTTTTGGATTTTTTAAGACTTTCTCTAACTCGGCCACGATATTCGCCTCGGTCAAATCGCCCTGCAACAACTCCTTGACGACTTCCCGGTCCATAATCAGGTTCACGAGCGAAATAAAGCGTATCCGGTTCATGACCAACAGCCGCGCAATCCGGTACGACACTTCGCTGGCCTTGTAGCAAACCACTTCCGGTATGCCCAACAAAGCGGTCTCCAACGTGGAGGTGCCCGATTTGACCAAGGCGGCCGTAGAGACGGAAAGCAGGTCGTAGGCCCGGTCATAGACGAGCGGAATCTGCGGATAGCCGTTCAGGTAACGGGCATAGAGCGGCGCCATGTGGCGCGTGGCCGCCACGGCGAACCGGTATTCGGGGAAATGCCGCGTGGCCGCCAACATGAGCGGAAAAATCTTCTCGATTTCCTGCTTGCGGCTGCCCGGCATGAGCGTAATGAGCCGTTCCCCCTCTTGGAGCGGCGCATCGGGCAAGGGGTCGGAAAAACGGTAGCGCGCCATCGCGTCCAACAGCGGATGCCCCAAAAACGAGGCCTCCACGCCGTGTTTCGCATAAAAGGCCGGCTCAAACGGCAAGACGGGATAGACCCGGCGGATGTAACGCCTTATCTGCTTGACGCGCGACGTATGCCAGGCCCATATCTGCGGCGCGATATAATAGTAGATTTTATAGCCCCGCTTGAACAGATGCTTGGCGATGCGCAGGTTGAAGCCCGGATAGTCGATCAATATGACGGCGTCCGGCTTGAAAGCGTCCACGTCTTTCCGACAGAACGCCATATTGCCGAGGATGATGCGCAAATGGGTCAGCACTTCCCAAAAGCCCATATAGGCCAAATCGCGGTAATGCTTGACCAGGACGGCCCGCCCCTGCCCCGCTTCGGCCATGGCGTCGCCGCCCCAGAAACGGATGTCGGCGGCCGCATCCTGCGCCACTAAGGCGCGCAGCAGATTGGCACCGTGCAAATCGCCGGAAGGTTCGCCCGCTATGATATAGTATTTCATGCTTCTTTCTTCTTATAATAAGCGCACCAGGGCGTGAGGAAACACTGCGCGCAATGCGGCCGCCGCGCCGTGCAGACGTAACGGCCGTGCAACAGCAGCCAATGGTGTGCCTGCCCCAGTTTATCTTCCGCAAGGTATTTGACCAACTGCCGTTCGGTTTCCAAGGGCGTTTTGGCCTGACGCGTCAAACCGATGCGCGCCGAAACCCGGAACACGTGCGTATCCACGGCCATGCGCGCCTGATGGAAGGCCACGGCCATCACCACATTGGCGGTCTTGCGGCCCACGCCCGGCAGACTCGTGAGTTCCTCCATCGTAGCCGGCACCTCGCCGCCGAAGACTTCGACCAAACGTTTGGCCATGCCCGAAAGATGGGCGCTCTTGCTGTTGGGATAAGACACGGAGCGTATATATTCGTAGATTTCGGAAACCTCGGCCGAAGCCAAGGCCAACGCGTCCGGATAACGTTTGAACAGCGCGGGCGTAACGAGATTGACGCGCTTGTCGGTACACTGGGCCGAGAGCATGACCGCCACCAACAGCTCGTACGGATTTTTGAAATGCAATTCGCTTTCGGCCACCGGCATCTCGCGTTCAAAAGCCTTGAACACGTTTTCGTACAATTCTTCCCTGCGCATGATTTTTCAGCCTTAGAACGCGATGGTAAAGCCCAGACTCAAATCCACGACCGAAAAAGTTTCCTTGAAGGAATAGGCGGTTTGCGTGCCTTTGACCTCCGCCTTGCCGTCTTCGGGCTTCGACTTGCT
>CAMWIS010000045.1 GCA_947174375.1 uncultured Bacteroidales bacterium | reverse complement strand
TGTTTATAAGATACCGCGACACCACCATCTACCTCCCCGGTCTGTAACCGGTGCTCATCAAACTCTCAGGCACCGTCACGATGCCGGAAGGCGTGGGCGAAGACGTGCAAATCGGTTTGCGGACCGTCCGCGACCTGGAAGTGATGAGCACGCCTATCGTCAAAGACGGAAACGTGTATAAGTACACGTTCAACGACGTGCCCGTGGCCGCCGGTGGCTCCATGCACCTCTTCCTCATTGAAACCGACGCCAAATACGATGCCACCTACAAGGTTTCCGTACCTTACAACTACGCGCTTCCCGCCAACACCTATGTCAGCGTTCGGTCCGATATGCCTGCCGAAGCCACGAAAGACCTCACGGTAAGCAAGATCGCCTGCAACGTAAGCGGTACCGTAACGCCGGTCAAGAGCGGCCAGGTTACGCTGACCAAGGATGGCGCCTATTACAACGACGCCGAGATTATAAACGGCAACTACAAATTCCAGGGCGTAGCGGCCGGCACCTATACGCTGACGGTCAACTGCGCCGGCTATGAGCCCAAATCCGTTGAAGTGACCGTGTCGGACGAATTGGAAGACGTTACGGTTGACGCCATCTCGCTGGAAGCCGCGGAACTGACCGTTACCGTAAGCGGTATGATCGGTGCCACCAACCCCAAAAACAATAAATTCGAACCTTTCGACGGCGCCGAACTCTCCATCTGGAACAGCGACGGCACAATTAAATTAGCGGAACGGACGCAACCGAAAGAGAAGTTTGGCTGGATTGAGAATTTCTCGTTCCAATCTTTGGCGGGCACGAAAGTACTCTTCAAGATGACCCATCCGAGCATCGAGCCGGTATCCAAGGAATACACCGTAAGCGGCGCCACGCTCGCCATCTCGGCAAGCGATTTGAAATATAAATTCGTGGAAGCGCCCGACAACCGCATGTTGCCGACCGACTTCAAGGCCGCATGGAACGCCAATTTCGACTCCTTGAAACTGAGCTGGAGCTGGCCGGAAGGTTCGGACAACATCAGCAAAATCACGCTGAGCCGCAAACTGACGACCGAATCGGGCAATGGCGCGTCTTTGAAAACCTGGGAAGCCACGGGTGAAAGAACCGATACAATTTATAGTTTCGCGGCCGCCGAACTGCCCGTCGCTTACACCGATACGGTTAAGACGCCCACGAGCTACACCTATCTGTTCGAAATCATGTACGCCGACCGCAGCCGCAAGCAAACCTCGTTTATCGCCGATATGCGCGATGGCGAACGCTACACGCTGGCCTACACGGTCAACAACGACAAGATGGGTACCATCATGAGCTACGGCCAGCCCGCAGGCGAATACCTGGCAGGCGACCAGATTACGGTAACCGCCGAGGCCAAGCCCGGCTACAAGTTTGTGGAATTTCTCAAGAACGACCAGAAACTGACCGAGGCCGAACGCGCCAAGTTGATACTGTATGGCGTTGACAAAGACAGCGTAGCCATTTACGGCTTCAGCATGCCGGCCTCCGATGTGACCGTCAAGGCCGTCTTCGCTTCCAAAGACCCGAATGTGAAGGTAGAATACACCGTAACGCTGAAATCCAACAACGAAGCCTGGGGTACGGTGGAAGGCGCCGGCACGTTTGAGGAAGGCACCGAAATAGAGGTGAAAGCCGTGGTGACGGATGCCGAAAAATACGAGTTCGTGGCCTGGAAAGAAGGCGACAAGGAAGTTTCGAAAGAAGCCACCTACAAGTTCAAAGTGGAAAAAGACGTTACCTTGACGGCTGAATTCCGCGAAAAGACCGCCAACGAGAACCTGAAAGCCGCCCAGTGGGCCATCTTCGCCGAAGACGGTGCCATTGTCATCAAGGGTATCAACGGCGACCGCTACGACATCTACGACCTCAACGGCCGTCTCTGCGGTGCGGCGCTCTGCACGGGTGCCGAACTCCGTCTGAGCGTGGCCAAGAGCAAACTCTACATCGTCCGCCGCCTCGGCGCCGATGGCTCGTTTGACGCCAAGAAGATTGTAGTACGTTAGTCCCTTTCCCAAGCCGGCAGTTGCAGCGGCGCGTAAACCGCGCCGCTGCGCCGGTCGGCTTGTTTTTTTTAAAACAGACAACCTGATATAACCATGAAAAAAAACTTACTTATGTCTGCCTGTCTTCTGCTGACGGGCGGCCTGTATGCCCAGACGCCGGAAGCGGAAAGCCCGGTCTTCCGTTTGGAAGGATTGGACGCTTCGACCGTCAACGCCTTTAAAACGACGCCCAAAGAGGGTTCGGACGAGCTCATCCCCTGGACGCATCCCGATACCGTCGTGATGAGCAAAGCCTCCTCGGTGGGTGCCTGCTCCAAAGCCGACGGGGGCAGTATCTACGGCCAATATGTATATACTTATGACGACCGCGGCAACACGCTTGCCCAGGAAGCCTTGCAATATATCGCTGAAGACGTTTGGTTGCCGTCGCAGCGGATTGTTTCCTCTTACAACCAATGGGATTTGGTCGATACCACGACCAGTTATTATTACTATGCGAAAGACGGCATCTTTATGCCGAACGCCTGCAAAATATCGTCCTACGACAAACGGGCACGCCGCACCGAATTGCTGAACATGACTTGGAACACCCAAACGGACACTTGGACAAAGACCTCCCGTTTTACCTATACTTACAACAAGGATAACCAGCTTATATCGAGCCTTCAGGAAGAGCCCGACCCCTACGTCATCGGGGGCGAGGCCTGGAAGAAAACCATGAAGACCGACTACGCCTACGACCGGCAGGGCCGCGAAATCCGCTATGAATCGTATTTTTGGACCGGTACGGAGTGGTTCCCGTTCCGTAGCATCTACCGCACCTACGAAAACGACCGCCTCGCATCGGAACTCGGCTGTATGTTCAACGATGTTTCCGGCGTATATGGCCCCACCTACCGCTACGACAATTTTTACAACGAACGGGGCGACTTGACCGACTACCTGATTTTCTATTATACCGACTCCACCGGCACATGGGATACGACGGCCACCGAAACCTACTTCTTCAATGAAACGGGCCGCAACACCGGCCGCCTGACGAAGATTTACGACGGGGCTTACGGGCATCTGGAAAACAATTCCCGCGAATTCTATTACTACAACGATGAAGGCGTCAAGGACAGCGTGGCGCACGAGGAATGGGAGTCTGGCGAATGGGGCCTTACGGTTGCGCTCCGCTACTTCTTCAACGAACAGGGCGTCTGCAACGGTTACATCTACTACAATGTGACCGTAGAACGCTACGCCACCGACAAATTTGAATTTGAGTTCAACGAATACGGCGACGGCACGCGCTCGCAAGTCTTTACGCTCGAAGACGGCAACTGGGCGCCGGCCGACCGATACAGCCTTGAGGTACACGACCGCTACGGCACCGAGATTCTGCGCGCCAACAACCCGCCGCTTCACGAAATAACCGTACACTATGCCTCCGGCACCAAAACGCCGGCGCCCGAACCCGACACCACCGACGACACGTTCATCGAACGGCTCAACCTGTTGTTGGACGCGCAGGTGGACGTCTATCCGAACCCGGCCGCCGAAACGCTGTATGTGGAGATAACCGGCGAAGGCACCTACGACGTGACACTGTCGAACATGGCCGGCGCCGTAGTGGAGGCGTTCCGCATGGAAAGCGGCCGCAAGACGCTGAACGTAAGCGGCTACAAAGGCTTCCATGTGTTGCGCGTGGCCAAAGCCGGCGCGACCGCCATACACAAAGTTATGATTCTCTAATCCTTGAAAAACAATCAATGTATATGAAAATATTTCAGAAAATCAGCCTCAAGCTCGCATGCTTGACGGCCTTGGTGCTGCCGGCGAACCTCTTCGCCCAGAACGGCACCCCCGGGAAACCGGTCATCGACACGATCCGCGACAAAACCGTTACGCTTTCGTGGCATCCCGCTGAAGAGATCTACGGCATTTTCGACGACTTCGAAGGCCACACGGACTTCGCCATCAACTCGCCGGGTACCGTTGGCTGGCAATATGCCGATATGGACCACGACCGCGAATACCTCGTCGGCGAATGCCAGTTCGAGGGCGCGCAGCTGCCGTCGGCTTTCCGCGTATGGAACCCGTCCAAAACGATACCGGCCTACACGGTACCCCGCGGCTTCCCGCATTCGGGCGAAAGATGCTTGATTTCGTTCGCCACGATGAACGACTTCCGGAACGACTGGCTTATCAGCCCCGATTTGACGAAGTATAACTTTACCGACTCCATCCGGCTGTCGTTCTGGGCCCGTACGTTCAACAGCGCCTACGGCGGCCTCGAACAAATCAAAATCGGTTATTCGACCACCGACGCCAAGGTGTCTTCGTTTACGTTCCTCAACGGCGGCGAGCCTTACGAGGTACCCGAAGCCTACCCGGTGCCGGAAACGTTCTATTTTGAGTTCAAATTCCCGAGCACGGCCAAATTCGTGGCCATCAACTGTGTGACCAACAGCGGCCAGGCGTTGATTATCGACGACGTGGCCATCGGCACGAACAAGGTGATGCCGAACAAGGGCGCGCACAACTACCTGCTCGGCTACAACCTCTACCGCAACAACGCGAAGGTGAACACCGACCTCCTTACGCAGACCACGTATATAGACAACGCGCCCAACTACGGCAACGTGGCCTACGTGGTGGAAGCCGTGTTTGAAGACGGCACCACCAAGCGGTCGGAAACGCTGAACTCCGAGATCCCGGATATCCGCATCCTGCCGTTTACCGAACGCTGGAACGACTTTACGCTGACGGAGAATTTCTGGAAGACCAACCCGGACAAAATCGATGCTTACGGTAGATATCAACCCGGTTGGAAGGTTGACTACCGCGAAGGCGGCCTCATCATCCCGGCGGCCACGTTCGCACCGCCTTTCGGCGACCAGAACTACCACGACTATTGGCTCGAAAGTAAGGAACTGAGCGGCGTGGGTCTGGACGGCGTGATGCTGTGCTACGAAATGGCCTTCTGGCGCTACAACGGCACCGGCGGCGGCAGCGTGGACGAATACATAAAGGTAGAGGTCTGGGACGGCACGCAATGGGTCACGGTTCAAACCGTCACCAGTGCCGACGACTCTTTCGACTATACGCGTTTCTACCTCGACATTTCCCAATACGTCAAGGGCAAGTACTTTAAAATCCGCTTCAACGGGGGCGGCCGTGACCCCTTCTGCGTACACGGCTGGTATATAACCTACGTAAAGGTGTATGAAAAGGAGAAAGCCACCGTCAGCGGCACCGTGACCTGCGACGGTACGCCGGTAGCGGGCGCGGACATCACGTGGACGAGCGCGGACGGCGACGTTTACAAGACCGTCAGCGGCGCCAACGGCGCCTACAGCATAGCGGACGTGGACGCGAACACCTACTCGCTGACCGTGACGAAGAACGCCTACAACCCGCTCCTGACCGAAAACATCACGGTGGCGAAAGGCACCAAGAGCTATGATATAGCCATGACGCAGCCCGCCGTGGCCGCGCCCGCCGCCGAAGAGGCCTATACGCTGGTGGCCGAAGCCACGCAAGACGGGCAGCTTTCGTTGCAGAACACGGGCAACGGCCCCGTGCGCGTGAACATCGACATCGACTACGCCAATCTGACCACGCAGCAGGCACCGGCCCTCAAAACGCTCAAGACGTTCCGCCCCAAAGACCTGATGCAGGCGGTGATTGCCTTCGACGGCACGTATTTCTATACGGCCCCGAGCGATGAATACACGGGCGACGGCGTCATTGAAAAATACGACCGCGACGGTAACTTTATCGAATCGTTCCAGCCGAGCATCCATGTAAGACGCTATTTCGGCTTCGCGTTCGACGGACAGGATTTCTACACGGTTCACAACGACAACATTATCCGTCGTCTTGACCTGGAAAAGAAAGAATTTATCGGCGAAATCGTGACCGACATCGAGAACATCAACCACATCGCCTACGACGAGGAGCGCGACGCTTTTTACGTAGGCTGCCTCAACTCGATTGCGTTGGTGGACAAGAACGGCAAGACGCTTGAAAAAGAAGTGGTCTTGACCAACGCCAAGTTCGTAGGTTCGGTTTATGACCCCTATTTCAAGACCGGCCCCACGATGTGGATTCTGGACCAAAACGAACCCAACAACGTAGCCAACGGCTATACCACCGCCGTTGTACGCCGGTTCGACCTCAACACCAAGACCGTACGGAACGACTATACGTTCGACTGCTCCCAGCTGCCCGGCTTCATTTACGGTAACGGCAAAGTGGGTCGCGTATGGGGCGAAGGCATGTTCGGCACGACGCGCTATTTGGACGGCCATTTCGTGATAATGGGCGTGATGCTCTCCGACCCGGGCCTGATCTTCATCCTCGATATGTATGACGTGGAAAACTGGCTCCGTCCGAGCACCTACCGGACAGAGATAGCGGCCGGCGCTTCGTTGACCATCCCCTACACGGTGGATGCCGCCAACCTCGCCGACGGCACGAGCCGCGAAGCCACGATGCGCATCCTGTTCGACCCGGCCATCCCGGCCCGCAGCCAGAAAATCAAGGTCAACGTAAGCGGCAAGGCGACCTTGGCCAAGCCCACGGACCTGACCGCCACGGTTCAGAACGACGAGAAAGCCGTATTGACGTGGACGGCGGCGGATGCGCCCACCGCGCCCGCTTCGTACAACATCTACCGCGACGGCGGCAAGATTGCCACGGTCAACGCGCTGACCTATACCGACAACAACCTCAAGGCCGGCTTCTACCGCTATGAGGTATCTGCCGTGTACGCGGGCGGTGAATCGAAGATGAGCAACGCCGCGGAAGCGGAAATCGTGAACGGTATCGCGTGCTACAAGCCGCACGACCTCAAGGCCCGCAACGTACGCAACGAAGAAATCGTACTCTCGTGGGAAAACCCCTCGGCCGTGGGCGACAAACCCGCCACTTTGACCTGGAGCAACGGCCACCTGTACGACTATATCAATATGCGTGACAACTCCACCATTATCGGGGCTAACCAGTGGTTGCCGGAAGATTTGGCCGACTACCGCGATATGCGTATTTCGGCCGTAACTTTCGTGCCGATGACCTCCGACGGGCAACCGGTTCCCAGCACCGGTCAATTTACGCTCTATATCTGGGAAGACGGCGATTTGAAATACCAGCAAACCGTAACCGAAGGCTTCACGATTATGGAGCCCTATAAGCTTACCTTGTCACAGCCCTACACGGTCAACGACCGCAAGACCCTGCGCGTGGGTATCGAAGCGTCGGGTTGCCACAGCGTGGCGTTGGGCATAGACAACGGCCCGGCCAAAGTGGGCAAAGGCGACTGGATATTTAACGAAAACCTCGGCGGCTGGATAACGTTGCACGCCGCGGGTTCTTCCGACGGTAACTTCATCATCTCGCTCGACCTGATGCCCAAGACGCAACCCGAAGCCAACACGACCAAGAGTTACAACGTGTTCCGCAACGGCGAGCAAATCAACACGGCGCCCGTAACCGAGACGACCTTTACCGACAAACCGGTTGCGGGTAACTATATCTATACGGTAACGGCCGTACATGACAACTGCGAATCGTATGCGTCCAACGCGGCCAAGAGCCGTATCGTGGATCTGAAAGCGCACGACGCGCCCGAAGACCTGACCGCCAACGTGAAGATGAACCGGGATGTGCGTCTGAACTGGAACTACCCGAACTACAAGCTGAGCGGCGAGACCAAAGCGGGCTACGAACCGTTCGGTTATGTAACCGACATGACGCTGAGTAATTCTGGTGAAGTGGCAATCGTAACGGACGGCCAATACATCTACACGTCCTTCTTCAACCGGGGCGGCGACTTCAACAAATACGACCTGAACGGCAACTTCATCGAATCCTTCAACATAGAGGGTATCGCGCAAATCCTCGACCTGACGTGGGACGGCCAATACTTCTACGGCGGTAAGGGCACGACCACGCTCTATTGCATGGACTTCGAAAACCGCAAGCTGGTTAAAACGATGACCGTGACGGATGCGGTACGGCACTGCACGTATATCCCCGACCTGGACAACGGCCGCGGTGGCTTCGAAATCGGCGACTGGACTTCGTCTTATTTCGTTTCCATGGAAGGTCTCTACCTCAACGGTGGCTACCAAAGCCCGGTAGGCGCTTTCGGCTCGGCCTACTACGACGGTAAGCTCTACTACTTCCAGCAACGCCCCAGCGCGTTGTGCGAAATTATCGAAGTGGATTTCGCCACGTTGGAAGCCACGGGCAACCGCGCCGACCTTAACCTCTACAGCCAATTTAAAGTGGGCGAAGAGGCCCGTGCCGGCGGTTTGGGCATGTTCACGTCGCTGAACGGCTCCATGATGTTGTTGGCCAATATCCAAAACGGCGCCAACCCCAACAAAGTGGTTTGGGTGGAAGTGACGCCGAACGAATTCGTCACCGGCTTCAACCTCTACCGCAACAACACCAAAGTGAACAAAGACCCGCTGACCGACCGCGAATACATCGATATCCTGACCACGCCGGGTACTTATAGCTATACGGTATCCGCCATCTTCGTAGATGGTGTGGAAGGCGACAAGACCGATGCGGTCAGCGTCAAGATCGTTGAAGCGAAACACTGCGAAGCGCCGGCCAACGTCAAGGCCGTGGTAACGGATAGGGACGTACGTCTGCAATGGACCGTCGCCCTTGAAGAAGAAGTGGCGAAAGACGACATCGAGAGCTACACCAACCTCGCCAAGCCCTTCGGCAAATACATCACGGTGGACGCCGACAACAAGGCGACTTACGTGCCCGCCGACTGGACTTATGCCGATGCGGGCAAAGCCTCCTCGTTCCTCGTACTGGATCAGCGCGCGCTGACGCCGGCCCAGAAAAACCTGGCGTTCTCCGGCAACAAGGTCATCGCGGTATTCGGTGCGGCGCCGGTTCAGGGTGTTGACGTTTCCTACGCCCACGACTGGCTCATTATGCCGGCCGCCACGCAAACCGGTGGCGAAACGCAATGGATTTCGTTCATGGCGCGCAGTCTGGATCTCGATAGCAAAGAGGCGTTCCGCGTGGCCTACAGCATGACCGACGCCGATACGTCCAGCTTTATCCGTTTATCGCAGAAAAGCACCTATATAAACGGTATGTGGTCGCGCTACACGTTCAACCTGCCGGCCAATATCAAATATGTAGCCATCGAATATACGTCGCCCAACGGCAAGGCGATGTTCATCGACGACATTTCGGTAGGCTCGGGCGCTTGCGTGTTTGAAGTGGACGAAAGCCTCGACGCTTCGGAAACCTTTGTTGAAAAGGTTGCCGGCTATACCGTTCTCCGCGACAACACGCCGCTGATGACCAATCCGGTTCACGCCAACACTTACTTCGACGGCAACCTGAAGAACGGTACGTACTACTACGCG
The DNA here is from genome assembly GCA_947174375.1 of uncultured Bacteroidales bacterium. Taxonomy (GTDB): domain Bacteria; phylum Bacteroidota; class Bacteroidia; order Bacteroidales; family P3; genus CAMXAS01. The sequence continues at coordinate 1,268 of CAMWIS010000045.1, read as the reverse complement.
GTTAAGGCCACGTACAACACGTCGTGCGTAAGCGCGGCAAGCGAACCGATCATGGTTAAGGTGGACTTCAAAGCGCCGCAGAACACGCCCTCCAACCTCCAGGGCGCGCAGAGAAAACGTGGCGATGTTTATACCGACACGGTGGATTTGAGCTGGCGTGCGCCGCAACCGGTGCCCGACAAGTCGCTCTCCTATGTGATGTCCGACCTGGAAGACGCCATCGGCTTTACGACCGCGACCACTTATTACGTGGCGCAGAAGTGGGAAGCGTCCGATTTGCTGGGCGTATATGGCTACCGGATTGAAGCCGTCAACGCATTCTTCGGTTATGCGCCTGACCAACTCGACCTGTTGATTTATCAGGACGACGAACTGGTTTACGAACAGACCGTAACGAGAATGTGCGAAGACATGAACGTTTCCACGTTCATACTCGACGAACCGTTTGAAGTGGACTTCAGCAAGAGCCTGACCGTGGGCTTCCGCATCGATGCCGATGAAATGACGTTTACGATTGGCTACGACGCCGGCCCCGCGATGCCTAACGGCGACCTGTTCTGCTACGACGGCATCAACTGGCGGTCGGGCGAATACGCCTTGGGTGTGGGCAACTGGTTCATGGCCGTCATGATGAGAATGCCCGAACCCGCCGGCGGCTACGAGACCGGCTTCAAGGGCTATCTGGTTTACCGCGACGGCGAAGCGGTCCGCAAGGAACTGATTTCGGATACGAAATATATCGACCACGGCCTGGAGAACGGTATCCATACGTATGCCGTATCGGCTGTCTATAACGATGGCGAGCAAATAACGGAAAACATCTCGGTAAGGGTGATTAAAGTAGCCAATGAAGAATTGGACGAAAACAACCTGTATATCTTCCCGAACCCGGCTTCGGATTACTTCACGGTTTACGGCTCGTTCACCGGCATCGAAATCACCGACCTGCAAGGCAAGGTACAACTGAAACACGAAGCGGCGCAAGGCGCGGACGTTTCCGTAGCCACGCTCATGCCCGGTATGTACTTTGTGCGTATCTCGGCAGAAGCCGGCACCACGGTACGCAAATTAGTAGTAAAGTAGTTTTGTAGTTAGTAGTTGTAGTTTGTTTGAGGCCGTCGGACGGGCGCCGCAAGGTGTCCGCTCCGGCGGCTTCTCTTTTTGGGGAAACCGGAACCTTTATTATTTCCACGCGAAGGTCTCGATCAGATGACCGATGTCGGCCCGCAGGAAGTCGAGCACGGGGGCGAGGGAGTCGTTGTTGGGCA
>CAMWIS010000044.1 GCA_947174375.1 uncultured Bacteroidales bacterium | reverse complement strand
GCGGTGGCGTTCTGCGAAAAGTTGAGCGAGATGACGGGCGAGACCTACCGTTTGCCGACGGAGGCGGAGTGGGAATACGCGGCCCGCGGCGGCAACAAGGCCGAGGGCACGGTGTACGCGGGCGGCGACAACATAGCCGACGTGGCCTGGTATAACGGCAACAGCGGGGGGACGATGCAGGCGGTGGGCCAAAAGCGGCCGAACGCCTTGGGCCTGTACGATATGAGCGGCAACCTGTCGGAGTGGAATGCGGACTGGTATGCCCGGGACTACTACGGCGGTTCGCCGCATTTTAATCCGCAGGGGCCCGCTATGGGCATGGCACGCGTTTACCGCGGGGGCAGCTGTTTCCGCGACGCGCCGGATTGCCGCGTGGCGGTGCGGTACTCCGGTGACCCGGACGGCCGCTACAGCGGCCTGGGCTTCCGTGTGGTCCGTCCGGTATTGCCGAAGGCGGTGGCGGAATTGACGGCCTCGATGGTGTATGTGGAAGGCGGCACGTTCCAAATGGGGGCGACCTCGGAGCAGGGCTATGATTATGATGACGACGAGAGACCGGTTCACGCTGTGACGTTGGACGGTTTTTACATCGGGGCGTTCGAGGTAACGCAGGCGCAGTGGGAAGCCGTAATGGGGACGACGATAGAACAGCAACGTGTCAAGGCGGGTTATTCTTCGTTATATGGCGTTGGCGATAATTATCCAATGTATTATGTAAACTGGACTGAGGCAGTTCAGTTTTGCGAAAAATTGAGCCAGATGACGGGCAAGACGTACCGCTTGCCGACGGAGGCGGAGTGGGAATACGCGGCACGCGGCGGCAACAAGTCCGATGGCACAAAGTATGCGGGTAGTAACAGCATAAGCGAGGTGGCATGGTTCAGTTCTTACGATGACGGTTCGACGGGTAACAGCAATAATACCACGCATCCGGTAGGTCAGAAGAAGCCGAACGGTTTGGGTTTATATGATATGAGCGGCAACGTATGGGAGTGGTGTTCTGATTGGTATGATCGCGACTATTACAGTAGTTCGCCGTCCGTTAATCCGCAGGGGCCGTCCGGTGGGTCTTACCGCGTGGGCCGCGGGGGCGGTTTGAGCCGCGCGCTGGACTGCCGCGTGTCGGGTCGGGACTACTTCCCGCCCGACGACTGGAACGTTCGAGGCTTCCGCGTTGTCTGTGAGCCTTTTGTATCGGATAAATCCGTTTCGCCCTTGCAGGGGACAATGCAGGGGATGGCTACCCGTAACGAGGTTGGCGGCATACGGGCCATACAATGCAACGGGGCCGGTCTAACGGCCTTGGACGTAAGCGCCTGTACGGCGCTGGAAAGTTTGGATTGCAGTGGCAATCTTTTGGATACGTTGGACGTGAGCGGCTGTACGGCTTTGGAAAACCTGCAGGCAGGTTCGGAGGCGGTCGAACGGCTCGCGATAGGGCTGCGCGCCTGTCCTGCCCTTACAGCCTTGAACCTGTCCGGCCCGCAAGTGGCGGTGTATTCGGATCGGGTGGCCTTGACGGTAACCGGCCCGGTGCAAACCTTGCGTTGTCTCGACGAGGCCTTGACTTCGCTGAACGTAAGCGGTTGTACTGACTTGGCTGGTTTGGATTTGGACGCTTGCACGGGGCTGTCGGCCTTGAACGTAAGCGGTTGCACGGGCTTGACGGGCTTGGATTGCAGCCATACGCAGTTGTCGGAATTGGATTTGAGCACTTGTACGGCCTTGTCGGCTTTGGATTGCAGCCATACGCAGCTGTCGGCTTTGAATGTAAGCGCCTGTACGGGGTTGGAAAGATTGAATTGCAGCGGCAACCAACTGTCGGCTCTGGATGTACGCCCTTGCACGGGGCTGTCGGCTTTGGATTGCAGTTATAACCGCTTGCAGGCCTTGGATGTAAGCGCCTGCACGGCCTTGGAAAGCCTGGATTGCAGCGGCAACGGCCTGACGTCCCTCAACGTGGGCGGCTGCCGGGCCTTGACGGCCTTGTGGTGCCACGACAACGCGCTGTCGGCCCTCAACGTCAACGACGGCCTCAATCTGGAAACCCTGATGTGCTGGAACAACGCGCTGTCGGCCCTGGACATCAGCCGCAACGCGAAACTCAAAAACCTGAACGCCGCCAACAACGAAATGCTGCTCTCCACACTGGCCAAGCAGTTGCAACTGGTGGAGACCTACGGCATCGAACATTACGCGGCCTCCCCGCAAACGCCCTCCGTCACGCTGGAGGCGGGCGAAGACTACGACCTGTCGCGGGAATGGACGTTCGACGGTGAGGAAACCGACATCACCGTGGAGGACTTGGACGGCAATCCCCTGCCCGAAAACTGGTATGTGTTGGACGCCGACCAAAAGTCGATACGCATCAATAAGGACGGCATTTACCGCATCCGGCTCCGCAACCTGGCGCTACGCTGCAACGAGTACGAAGAAAGCACGGGCCTGTTTACGGACGAACGCTATATGATGGCGTGTATCATAACGGCCGGCGTGGGCGACCTGGAGCCCGAAACGGCCACGTTCGCCTGGCAGGCCGAGGCCGCCGGCGACAAGACGTTCTCGTTCGTGTGCAAGGGCGGCCTGACGGTGGACTGGGGCGACGGCGCCACCGATACCTATGCGGGCAGCGAGTCGCTTGCGGTAGCGGCCAGCCACCAATATGCCAAGGCCGGCCATTATAAGGTGCAAGTGGCGGCCCAGTCGTTTATGTCGGGCATCGTGGGCCTGTATATCGTCGAAGCGGGCCTGACGGCCATCGACGTGCAGGCGGCCGTCTCGTTGACCGCGCTCGATGCGCACGGCAACCGGCTTAAGCTGTCGGAGGTGGCGGCCCTGATACCGGCCTTGGATGAGGCCGGCGTCAAACATGTGCTGACGCCGCAGGCGCGGGATACCACCGTCAAGGTCAGGAAAAAGATAAATATCAGCGCGGAAACGTCGTTCAACGGCACGGAAACCGACATCCGCGTGTATGATGCGGAAGACGGGGAGATAGAGTCGGGCTTCCGCTTGGACGCCAAGGAGTTGACCTTTACGAAAGCCGGCGATTATACGGTGCGCTTTACCAACGCCGGCCTCGGCACGTATGCGGATTTGACGGCCACGGCCCCAACCGCGGCGGAGATGGTTTGGCAGGTTACGGTAACGCCTTCCTCCCCGAGTACGCCTTCCGACCCGTCGGATCCCTCCGACCCCGGCAAGCCCTCCAATCCCGGCAATCCCGGTACGCCCTCCGACCCCGGCTCCCCCGGTACGCCCTCCGACCCCACGGCCAACGAGCAGGCTTCGGCCGCCGCGCCCTTCGCCTACGTGCAGGGCCGCACGGTCTATCTCTGTGACGGCCTCGGCGAAGTGGAGGCGTTTACGGCTATGGGGCAGCGCGTATATAAGGGCTTCGACCGCGCCTTCACGTTGCCGCACATCGGTATATACGTTGTGCGCGTCACGGCCGACGGCAGGCGGTGCAAAATCATCGTGCGGTAGAAAAACGGAATCAACAAAATCGTAAAATAAAAACTGGAAAAATGAAAAAATCATGGTGGCTTACGGGCTTGTTTTTGGTAATGGGCCTATTGTCAAACATCGGCTACGCCAACGATACGATTCGTTGGACGTGGCAGGCCAAGGCCAAAAAAGAAAAGAAAGTCAAATTCGTATGCTCGGCGGGCGGCGATTTCGTGCTGCATTGGGGCGATGGCAATGCGACGCAGGTAAAGGGGACGGGCGGCTTGGACAGCGCCATGCACACCTACAAGCGGGGAGCGTCTTACAACGTGCTTTTCTGCGATGGCCTGCTGCCGGACGCGCCGGACGAGCCGGATGTGCCGGACGTGCCGGACGTGCCTGACGTGCCGGGCGAGGATTATGCCGAGTCGGCCTTCGGCATAACGCTGGATATGGTGTATGTGGAAGGCGGCACGTTCACGATGGGGACGACAACGCCGGTCATCGACAAGGAAATCCCGGAGTCCGAATTGCCGTTGCATGCGGTAACGGTCAGTGATTTCCATATCGGCAAGTTCGAGGTAACGCAGGCGCAGTGGGAAGCCGTGATGGGCACGACGATTTTTGAGCAAAGCCTTCATTCCGGTTATCTTAACGTGAACGGTGTGGGCGATGCGCTACCCATGTATTATGTAGATTGGACGGAGGCGATGACTTTTTGCGAAAAGTTGAGCCAGGCGACGGGCAGGTCTTACCGTTTGCCCACGGAGGCCGAGTGGGAGTACGCGGCGCGCGGCGGACGGAATGCCGACGGCACGCGGTATGCCGGCAGTGACAATATATGGGATGTGGCGTGGTTTTCTTTCTACGATGAAGCCAAAGAAGGTCTGCCGAGGGGTAACAGCGAAGACTCGGTGCATGCGGTGGGCTCGTTGAAGCCGAACGGCTTGGGCCTGTACGATATGAGCGGCAACGTGTGGGAGTGGTGTTTGGATTGGTATGACCCTACCTATTACAGCGAATCGCCCTCCGTTAATCCGCAGGGGCCGTCCAATGGGACGAACCACGTGATTCGCGGCGGTAGTTGGGCCGACTGGTCGTCCAATCACACCGTGTCGTGTAGAGGCAGCAAGTTCGACATAGGGGGCTGGGGAGGCGGCTTCCGCGTTGTATGCGATGGCCGTATGTTGACGACGATGGCGGCGCCGGTTCAAGGCGAGATTTTGGAAATAGATTTTATGGGCGAAAGCCTGATGGCATTGGATATGAGCGGTTGCAACGGGTTGGAGGAACTCAATCTGGCGCAAAACCGGCTGCCGCTGTCGGCCATTGCTGAAATCATCCGGATGGTCAACGGGAATGACGATATCCATTGCCGCTATACGCCTCAAACCATTCCGGTATCCTTGACGGTGGGGCAGAAGTTGGATTTGAGCGCGGAATTGGAACTGAACGACGTGGAAACGGAGGTGGACTTCGGAAAAACCAGCGGCAGTGCATATACGTTATCCGACGGCGTGCTGCGGTTCAAACGCGCCGGCACGTACCGGTTGTTGCTGTGGAACGAAACGGTCCACAATTCGGGATATGATTTGGTCAACGAAGTGATGGACGATGCGGTGGTGGAAGTCTTTTACGACATCACGGTCAATGAAGACGACGAGGATGATGAGCCTTCCACGCCCGGTACCCCCGGTACGCCCTCCGACCCCACGGCCAACGAAGCGGCCTTGACCGCCTTGCCCTTCGCCTACGTGCAGGGGAATACGGTTTATCTCTGTGGCGGCCTCGGCGAAGTGGAGGCGTTTACGGCTATGGGACAGCGTGTATATAAGGGCTTCGACCGCGCCTTTACGTTGCCGCATGCCGGAGTGTATATACTGCACGTCGCGGCCGACGGCCGTCGTTGCAAAATAGTGGTCAGATAGTTTGAAAAGGAACTAATAGTAATCATATAAAGAGTAAAAATGATGAAAAATTTGAATTTACGTTGGCGATGGCTGTTGGGGCTGTCGTTTATGTGCGGGCTCGGCGTGTCGGGCTCGGAAGCGCAGGTGCAGGCGGTTCTGTCGCGCAGCGTGTGGGATAATATGACGGTAGAGGCTTCGGCTTCGGTTGTGGCTGCCGCTCAGCAACCGGCGGTGGCTCAGCGGCCGGCGGTAAAGGCCGCGCCCTACCGGCTGGCGAGCAAGTCCGCGCAGTGCGATACGGTGCGTTTGACGGTTTCGTGGTCGCCCGCTGACCTAACTGCGGAATATCCTTTTGTGTTGTTTTTGTCAGGAGATGAAAACGCGACCGGGGTCATTGAGTGGGGCGACGGTGAACAGTCCTCCTGCTCGGTCACCAAGAATGAGGAAGGTAAGGAAGATTGGGGGTCATTCCGCCATGCCTATGCAGAGAAAGGGGATTATGAAGTTATTGCCTATACAACATCGACGGATTTGCATATTATCGGCGTAAATACGAACCGTTACAGTAATTATGAAGAGGGGGCAACCTTGGCTACAAGTCTCGATGTCCGCTCCAATCCGTCGTTGAAGTATTTGAATTGTTACGGCAACCGGTTGGGTACGTTGGACGTGAGTCAAAATGCGGCCCTGGAGGAACTGTTTTGCCATTATTGTAATTTGTCATCTTTGGACGTGACGCAGAACACCGCCATGACCTATCTGTATTGTTATAACAATAACCTGACGTCTTTGGACGTAACGCGGAACACCGCCTTGCTGTGGTTGCTCTGTGCTAACAATCAGTTGGAAACCTTGGATGTAAGCCAAAATACGGCTTTGGATGTTTTTGAATGTTCCGTCAATCGGTTGACGGATTTGGATGTAAGCCCCAATACGGCGCTTACGGGCTTGTATTGCTGGGGCAATCAGCTGACCGCGTTGGATATATCGGCGAATGAGGCGTTGGAGGTTGTGTCTTGCAGTTTGAATCTGTTGAACTCGTTGAACATCGGCCAGCACACAGCATTTAAAATTTTTGAGGCCAACTACAACCGGTTGGGCTGGGCTTCCTTGGATACGCTGTCAAAATTGCAAGGGGAAATCACGATATCTCCCCAGGTCATATCGGAGCAACTGGCCGTCAACGACGTGGTGGATTTGTCTGGATACCAAACGTATAAAGAGGAAAAGACCGTATTCGATTTCAGTGAGTTACCGGCGTCCGGCTATGCGTTTTCGAGAGGCCGTTTGCAAATCAAACGCCCCGGCTCCTATACCGTTCCCATGTACAATCCGGCCGTGAAACAAGGGGATGATACTGTATATATAAATTGCTATCTTTCCGTTTGGCCGAAGGTATCGGATACCGTGCGTTGGGTTTGGACGGCGGAGGCCGGCAAATCTTATGATTGCTCTTTGGCCCTGTCGGGCGATTCGACCTTTTGGGTGCAGTGGGGCGATGGCGAGGAGACGGAGGTAACTTTGGACGCACTCATAAACGGCTGGCAGTATCGTGACCCCTCGCATGTCTATGAACGGGCCGGCGACTACGAAGTCAAGGTTTATGGCGCCACCTCACATTGCGTGGTCCTTGAATTGGGTTTGAATAACCGGGCGGTGTCGTCGTTGGATGTGAGTGCCTGTCCGCTTTTGACCACTTTGAGCTGCTCCAATAATCAGTTGACCGCATTGGATTTGTCGAACAATACGGCCTTGACGTATTTGGCTTGCTTCAGTAATCAGTTGACCGCGTTGGATGTGACGAACAATACGGATTTGACGCATTTGTATTGCTCCGATAATCAGTTGTCGTCGTTGGATGTGAAGAACAACACGGCCTTGACGGGTTTGGACTGCTCCAATAATCAGTTGACCGCGTTGGATGTGGCTAACAGCACGGCCTTGACGTTTTTGAGTTGCTCCAATAATCGGTTGACCGCGTTGAATGTGACGAAAAATACGGATTTGACGTCTTTGTCTTGCTTCCATAATCAGTTGTCGTCGTTGGATGTGAAGAACAACACGGCCTTGACGAGATTGGACTGCTCCAATAATCAGTTGACCGCGTTGGATGTGAAGAACAATACGGCCTTGACGTATTTGGACTGCTCCGATAATCAGTTGTCGTCGTTGGATGTGAAGAACAACACGGCCTTGACGCATTTGAACTGCTCCTATAATCAGTTGGCCGCGTTGGATGTGGCCCAAAACACGGCTTTGGAGAATTTGTCTTGTCACCACAATCGGTTGCCGTCCTTGGACGTGTCAAAGAATGAGGCGTTGACACTTTTGTATTGCAGTGATAACCGATTGACGTCGTTGGACGTGTCGGCAAATGTGGCGTTGACGCATTTTGAATGCGGGTACAATCGTTTGACTTCCCTTGATTTGTGTATGCTGAATGCCTTACAGTACGTCCATTGTTCCGGCAATACCCTCGAAGTGACGCTGGACGAGCGGAACGCTTACGATTTATCCACGCTGCCGGGTATGGACGTAACCAAAATCACGTCTGTGAACGGCGGTATTTTGGATGAAGACGACGAAACGCACTTGATTTTCGGGATGAACGTTGTTTACTACAACTACGAGATAGGATGGGATGATAGAGTGGAGCAGTTTATGTTAATTGCCGCTAAGGAAGATGATGTACAAATCCCGTTGACGGCCGAGTTCTTCCCGGACGACATCTTCCGCGCCTATTTGGCGGGCTTTGACAAGGACGGCAATGATTCGCTCGGCGAATACGAACGGATTTTGGTAGGTGAAATCGATGTACGGGGCTCTGAAAATTGGTCGCGCGGCATCAAGCGTTTGGATGGCCTGCAGTATTTTGAGAACCTGGTGTCGTTGTATTGCGGTTATAATGATTTGACGACCTTGGACGTTTCAAAGAATAAGGGACTGAATTATCTGTATTGCAACGATAACCGGATGCCGTTGTCGGCGATTGCCGGTATCCAGGCGGATGCCCGGTCTTTAGAACTTATGATATGCACGCCGCAGCGCATTCCGGTAACGCTCGAATTGGAACAGACGTTGGACCTGAAGTCGGAAATGCAGTTCAAGGGCATGGCGACGGATGTGGATTTCGGCACGGTTTCGAGCTCGGATTACACGTTTAAGAGCGGCAAACTGCAGTTTAAGAAGGCCGGTACCTACCGGGTGCTTTTGACAAACGATTCGGTCAAGAGCACGCGCAGAGAGTGGATCAGTACGGAAGACGGCTATGAGCAAGTCTTCATCGAGGATACCGTCAAGGTATTCTACGACATTACGGTAAAACCCGCTTCGGTCGTTCCCGACGACCCCGATGATCCCGACAAACCCAACAGGCCGGGCGATGACGATGACGATCCCGACAAACCCAGCCGGCCGGGCGATGACGATGACGATCCCGACAAACCCGGTACGCCCTCCGAGCCCTCGGCCAACGAAGCGGCCTTAGCCGTCGTGCCCTTCGCCTACGTGCAGGGCCACACGGTCTATCTGACCGACGGCCTCGGCGAAGTGGAGGCCTTTACTGCTGTGGGCCAGCGTGTGTATCGTGGCCGCGAATGCGCCATTACCCTGCCGCGCACGGGTATATATGTGTTGCGCGTGGTGGCCGACGGCCGCCGTTGCAAAATCATTGTACGGTAACAGCGCTTCGCCTCGGCACAGTGCCGGGGCCGGATACGCGATGCGTTTGCCCGCTGCGTCGCGCGTCTGTGAAGTTATGGGTTAATTTGCGGGCGCAAGCGGACGGCGGTTCTTCGGAGCCGCCGTTTTGCGTTTATATGTTAATCCAACTTTAACAGCCAGTCGGCCGCTTTTACGATATTGATTTTCTTGTTTTGGATGGTTTCTACGCTTGGGCTACCCTCCATGATGATGAGCGTAAGGTTATCGCATCCAACGGCTTCAGCGCCTTTTACAAGCCCCATTAGTTCGCGGTTACGCAGTTTGAGTGACGGATTGGAAAAATCATAAGTCACCTGTATCAGTTCATCGATGCGGCTGCTTTTTACCACCACGAAATCCACTTCAAAATTCTTGTGTTTCTTGAGATAGAACAGCCGGTCGGATTCAGGATTGATACGCCGCATGAGTTCAAGCGCGACAACGGTTTCCAAACGCCATCCGAAGTTAGGGGAACCGAAGGCATAATCATGGTTGGACATGAAAGCGACATCGATGGCGTAGTATTTCCGGAGTTTCTGCCGGTCGAGATTCTTGTACGAGAATATCGGCACTTCCCTGATTAGATAGGCTTCTTTCAGATATTGGAGGTAATTGGCCACGGTAGGTTGGCTCATCTCTACTTTCCGGGCCAGTTCGCTGGTCTGTATCTCTTGGCCGGAGAGGTCCAATACGAGGTTGGCGAGTTGCCGTATGGCCTCCACGTTTCTGATATGGTGACGTTTGCATATGTCTTTTGTCACGATAGACGCCACAAGCCCCTTTATATAACTGGCGTATTCCGTTTCATTGACGATTTCCGGCATACCGCCTTTGACGAGGTATTCATCCAACGCTTTCTGTCGTAGCCCTCTGGAAAGTGAAGAATGAGAGCCGGTATCCACGCCGCGTAAATTGCAGTATTCCATGAACGAGAATGGGAAATTCTCAATCTGATGGTATCGGCCGGTAAGATGGGTGGCGAGTTCGCCGCTGAGGAGATTGGCATTGCTTCCAGTAATGATAAGGTGTTTGCCTTGGCGGAGAAGCCTATTGATAAACAGAGGCCATACTTCGTGGATGTTTTGGATTTCGTCAAAGAAGAGATAGTCCAAAGGACCGTGCAGGCGGTAAAGCGTCTCGATAATCTCGTTCAGTTGTTCAGGAGTAAGATGGATGAAATTCTCATCGTCAAAGTTGACGTAACCGAACTTTACACCGCTTTCGAGTAGCACTTTCTGGCATAGCGTCGATTTCCCGCTTCGTCTTACGCCGATAATGACCTGTGCAAGTTTGCTTTTGAGATTTATCTGCCGCTCTTCCATACGGGGAACAAGGGCTGATAAGTCAAGGTTGTCAAGTTCTTCCCGTTGGTCAGATAGTATTTTTTTGAAATCCATGTGTTTATCCTTTTTGCAAAGATACGGAAAATTATTTGTACTTTAAAATTTGGAAAAAATATTACTATTCTATTTTAAATTTTGGAATGTTTATTATGGTTATACTTTAAAATTCGGAAAATCGGTAATTTGGCATCCCTTTATACTCTCGCAAAAAAAACGTTACTTTGCAGACATGAAAAAGATCGGTTATTGGTTGGACAACGCGCGCTGGATTTCGTTCCCGCAGAGCCTCTTGCCGGGGCTCGTGGCCTTTACGT
>CAMWIS010000043.1 GCA_947174375.1 uncultured Bacteroidales bacterium | reverse complement strand
AAGTTCCGTCAAAGCGTTTCGGCGCGCTGACGCAAGGCTTCGTAGAGCAGAATGCCGTTGGCCACCGAGACATTGAGCGACTCGATTTTTCCCGCCATCGGGATACGCGCACGCGCATCGCTGAGTTTGAGGAATTCGGGGCTGACCCCGTCTTCTTCCGAGCCCAAGATAAAGGCCGTCGGTTCCTTGTAAGAGATTTCGGTATAGGGTGTACTGCCCTTTTCGGTGACCGCCACGATTTTAAGGCCGGACGCCTTTAAGAAATGGATGGCCGTCTTGAGATTGGCCTCGCGGCAGACCGGCACCGTGAGCAACGCGCCGGCCGAAGCCTTGAGCGCGTCTTCGTTCATGGCCGCCGCGTGATGCGCCGGAATGATGACGGCATCCACGCCCGCCCCCTCGGCCGTGCGCACCATGGCGCCGAAATTACGCACGTCGGTGATGCGGTCGAAAATCAGCACGAGCGGCACGCGGCCGGCCTCGTACACCTGCGGCAACACAGCGTCTATCGATTGGAACGGCACGGGCGAGATATAGGCGGCCACCCCCTGGTGGTTGGCCTGCGGAAACAGCCGTTGCAAGGCTTCGGCCGGCAGATATTGCACGGGGCAGGCCCGTTCGCGCACCGCGTTCATGAGTTCCTGCGCCAACTCGCCTTTCAAGCCCTTCTGCACCAAGATTTTTTCAATATCCTTGCCGCTTCTGACGGCCTCCATAACCGGGCGTAAGCCGTAAACGACGCGCCGTTCTCTCGTTTCTTTCATAACCATAGATTCAGTTTGCAAGTTTACGCATTTTACTTGGAAAATACTATCTTTGTAACTGTGAACGCCTTGAAAAGAATCGCCTTCCATACGCTGGGCTGCAAGCTCAATTTCGCCGAAAGTTCGGCCCTGGCCAAACGCTTCGAACAGGCCGGCTGCACGATTGTGCCGACCGAAGAAGCGGCCGACCTCTACGTCATCAACACCTGTACGGTGACGGCCGATGCCGAAAAGAAATGCCGCCAATTCATCCACCGCATCCATCGCCGGCATCCGCAGGCCGAAATCGCGGTGACCGGTTGTTTCGCCGAACTGCGCGGCGATGAAATCCGCGCGATGGAGGGCGTGACTTACGTATTGGGCACGGCCGACAAGACGCAGCTCATCGCTATGGTGAACCGGCAGGCGGCCGCGCGCAACGACGACCCCGCCGCCGGCTTTACGCCGATTCACTCCGCCATCGGGCGCACGCGCTCGTTTTTCAAGGTGCAGGACGGTTGCGACAACTTCTGTTCTTACTGCGCCATCCCCTATGCGCGCGGCCGCAGCCGCAGCGCCGGCATCGCGCAGACCGTGGAGGCGGCCGGACGCATCGCGGCCGAGGGTTACAAGGAAGTCGTCTTTACGGGCGTCAACATCGGCGATTTCGGCCGTAAGAACGGCGAACGCTTCGCCGATTTGCTGCGGGCCTTGCTGCGCATCGACGGCATCGTGCGCTGGCGGCTGTCTTCCATAGAGCCGGACTTGCTCGACAGCGAAATCATCGAACTCGTGGCGGCCGAGCCCAAGCTCATGCCGCATTTCCATATCCCGTTGCAGGCCGGTTCGGACGCCGTGCTCCACGCCATGCGCCGCCGCTACGATACGGCTTTCTTCGCCCGCAAGGTGGAAGAGATACGCCGCAACCTGCCCCATGCCTTTATCGCGGCCGACGTCATCGCGGGCTTTCCGTCCGAAACCGCGGCCGATTTCGAAGACGGCTACCGTTTCATCGAATCGCTGCCGATTTCGGCCCTGCACGTGTTTTCGTATTCGGCCCGCCCGGAGGCCGCGGCCTACCGCATGGCCAACGCCTATGCGCCCGCCGAGAAGGAAGCGCGCAGCCGCCGGCTCCACCGGCTGTCGGACGCCAAGAAAGCCGCCTTCTACGAACGGTTCTCGGGGCAGACCGCCGTCGTGCTGTGGGAGTCCGAACGCCTGGGCGACGAAATGCTGGGCTATACCGAGAACTACCTGCGGGTGGCCGCCCCCTACGACGCCGCCAAAATCAATACGTTGGAGAGCGTCCGTTTGGATACGTCCTACCTGCACCCCGACAAAGACCGCATCATGACGGTTCAAACACCATCGCCATGCAAGTAACGATAGACGAACAATCGGGTTTCTGCTTCGGCGTCGTGTCGGCCATCAAGGCCGCCGAAGCCCAGCTCGGCCATCAGCCGGACGGCCTGTACTGCCTCGGGCATATTGTACACAACAGCCGCGAGGTGGAACGTCTCGCCGCCCTCGGCCTCAAAGTCATCGACGACGAGGCTTTCCGCAACCTGCACGACGTGAAGGTGCTGATCCGGGCGCACGGCGAGCCGCCCGAGACCTACCGCATCGCCGAAGCCAACCGCATCGAACTCATCGACGCCACGTGCCCGATGGTGCTCAAGTTGCAGGAGCGCATCAAGAAAGGCTATGCCGAAGTGGCGGCGCAAAACGGCCAGGTGCTGATTTACGGCAAGGCCGGCCATGCCGAAGTGCGCGGGCTGAACGGACAGACCGGCAACCGCGCCACCGTCATCAGCCGCTTCGAAGACGCCGTGCCGCTCCGCTACGACAAGCCCACGCGCCTCTATTCGCAAACGACGATGAACGAGGGCGACTACTTGAAACTGGCCGACTATATCCGCCGCCGCTGCGCGGAAGAAGGCGGCACGTTCGACATGGTGAACAGCATCTGCAAAAGCATGAGCGCCCGTGCCGAAAAGCTCAAACAGTTCGCCCAGGCGCACGACGCGCTCGTGTTCGTCAGCGACAAAAAGAGTTCCAACGGCCAATACCTGTACGAGATTTGCAAAACCCATAACCCGCATACGTTCTTCATTACCGAACCCAACGAGCTGGACCGCGACGCCTTTATTTCCGGCGACTTCCGTTCGGTGGGCGTGTGCGGCGCCACGTCCACGCCCATGTGGCTCATGGAGTCGGTGGCCGAAACGATAAAACAACTGCCATGTACCTGAGCCGCCTGACGCTTGCGTCTTTCAAGAACTACCGCGAGGCCGAACTGACGTTCTGCCCTAAACTGAACTGCTTTGTGGGCGACAACGGCAGCGGCAAGACCAATCTGCTCGACGCCATCCACTACCTGTCGTTTTCCAAGAGCTATTTCAACACCCTCGACGCGCAGAACATCCGCCACGGCGACGACTTCTTCGCCATACACGGCACCTACCACCATGCCGACGACACGTTTCAGGTGCACTGCACCTTCCGGCGGGGCGGCCGCAAAGTGCTTAAGATAGACCAAAAGGAATACGAACGGCTGTCGGAACACATCGGGCGCATCCCGCTCATCATGATTGCACCGCAGGATCAGGAACTCGTTTACGGCACGGCCGAATACCGGCGCCGGTTCTTAGACAGCGTCATCGCACAGTTCAGCCATGCCTACCTCGACCACCTCATCGCCTACAATCATGCGTTGGGACAGCGGAACCACCTGCTGAAACAGCAACTGATCGACGCCGCGCTGCTGGACATCCTCGACACGCAACTCGCCGAACGGGGCACGGCCATCCTGCGCGAACGCCTGGCGTTCATCGACGCCCTGCAACCCTACTTCCAAAAATATTTCAACGACATCGCCGAAGAAGCCGAAAAGCCCGGTATGCAATACCGCAGCACGGTGGGCGACCTCGACAACTACAAGGCCGCGCTGGCGGCCGCGGCCGAAAAAGACCGCATCCTGCAATACACCTCGGTGGGCATCCACCGCGACGACCTGCACCTGACCTTAGACGGCTACGCGTTGAAGAAAGTGGGCTCGCAAGGCCAACAGAAATCCTTTTTGCTCTCCCTGCGGCTCGCGCAATGGGAATATATGACCAAGCAGAAAGGCCTCAACCCCATCCTGCTGTTGGACGACGTGTTCGACAAGTTGGACAAGAACCGGGTTTTCAAACTGCTGAAAGTCGTGGGCGAAGACAATTTCGGACAGGTCTTCATCAGCGACACCGACCCCACGCGCGTGGCCAAGATTTTCGAATTGCACCCGATAGAGCACCGGCTGTTTACAGTTCCAATGATATAATCCGCGGACGGATGCCGACGCGGAACGGCGCACCGTTGAAGCCGACGCCCGTATTGACGTAAAGCCGCCGGCCGTCTTCAAGTATATACATTCCCGCATCGTGCCGGTACATCCTGTGCGCGGCCGTATAGTCTTTGCCGCCTATGCGGACGCCCAACTGCATCCCGTGCGTATGCCCGGACAGGCACAAGTCCACCTGCGGATAATACGGCGCGACGACGCTGTCGAAATGCGAAGGGTCGTGCGAGAGCAAGACCGTATAGATATGCGGATAGTCGGCGCGGCGGAAATCCCCGGTGGCGGCCGCCGTGTCGATGGCGCAGGCCGTTTCGGCCAAGGCCGCGTCCAAGTCGCCGTATTTCGGGAAACGGTGCCCGCCGCCCCAGTTCTCCACGCCCACCAAACGCAGACTGTCGCCGCCGTGCACCACCCAGAGCGAACGGTTGTCGAGCAACCGCCAGCCCATGCGGGCGTAGGTATCTTTGAGCAATTGCAGGTTCGCGGCCTTGGCCTCCGGCGAATCCCAGCCCACATAGTCGCCGTAGTCGTGGTTGCCCATCACGGCATAGACGCCGTCGCGCGCGTGCAGGCCCGACAAGGCGGCCGCGTGGGGCAAGAGTTCGGCCGTGCCGAAATTCACGATGTCGCCGGTAAAGACAATGAGGTCGGGCTCCAAGGCCATGACCTCCCGCACGACCTTTTCCACAAAGCCCGTGCCGACAAAACTGCCGATATGGAAATCCGAAATCTGCGCGATGCGGTAGCCGGCCAAGCCCGCCGGCAAGCGGTCGGCCGCCTTGGCCTCCGCCTCCGCGCGCAACGGCACCCGCAGCACCTGCAGGTCGAACGCGCCGAACAGCACGCCGTAGAGCATGACGATGAAGCTTAAGCCCGCCACGCCCATGGCCGCGCCATGCCTAAGCCGCAGCCAACGGGTGGCCAACGCCCCGGCCTTGCACAGACGGGCGATACCATAGACGCACAGCCAAGCGATATACACGACCGCCATGACCAAATGCGGCAACAGCAAAAGCACGACGATGCCGAGCCCGTAGGTGCGCCAAAACGGCGTCCACAGGCTCACGTTCCGCTGGGTCAGCCCGATGAAAAAGGCCAACAGCAACAGGGCGGGTAAAAAATGAACGGCATACAGCAGGCCGCGCACCCAACGCCGCGGCCGGGCTTGCACCCACGGCCGCCAGCAACAGAAGCCGACGGCATCCAATACGAAAATAGCGACGAACAGGCTCAGAAGCGATATATACTTAGGCATTTCCAGCCGCATGAACACGAACAATACGGCTATGCCCGCCAAATAGGCCAAGGCGACCCGCACCCACGGACGGTTGAAAAAGCCATGCATATCCCCCGGTTTTATTGGCCAATGATGAACTTATAGCTGATGGTGCCCACCTGTTCTTCGGGCGCGTTCTCCTTGGGCACGAAGCGGGAACCCATGGCGGCGCGGCGGGCGGTGGCCCACAGCTGCTCGTCCATCGTCGTCGTGCCCTGTACGCCGGGCTGCGTGCGGACGACCTCGCCCTGACGGTTGACCCATATCTTGACCACGACGATACCCTGTTCCTCGGAATTGTACTCCGGCTTGACCAAACTCATCAACGTGCGGCCCGCCAAAGAGAACGAGATGCCGCCGCCCGCGCCGCCACGGCCATAGGACGTAGCCTGTTCCCGACCGGTGGGGCTGCCCATATCGCCGGTGCCCGGCTTGATGCCCTCGCCCGTCGCGGGGGCGTCTGAGGCCGTTTGCTTCCGCTTGCCGGGGTAAAGGGCGAGCGGATTCAAGGCCGGTTCCGCCGGTTTTTCGGGTTCGGCCTTGGGTTTGGTCTGCGGCTCAGGCTTGGGCTGGGCCGGTTGGGGCTTCGGTTGCGGTTTAGGCTGCGGCTTGGGTTTCGGTTGCGCCGCCATGGCCGGGGCTTCCGCATCAGTCGAGGTCAGCACGGCTTCGTCGGCGTCGGGCGTCGGCTCGTCCATCGCCTCGGACGTCTCCGGCATCGCGTCGGACGCATCGGCCGGCATCGGTTCCGCCCCCATGCCGGCATCGGCATAGCCCAAATTGACTTCTATGCCGTATTCGGGCGGTGGCGGCACCCAATAATGCAAACCCAACAAGTGGAGCAATCCCACGAGCAGGCCGGCGAACAGGACGGTGCCTATCCACGCGGGCCAACGGGCATTATCTTTTTTGTTTGCCATAACTCACTATTCATGCGGCGCCGTCGCCAAAATCACTTTCAACTTTTCGGTTTCACGGGCATTGATGCGGTTTACGGCATCCAATACCGTGACCACGTTCTGAATCGGCACCGTTTTATCGGAACGCAACACAATCGTGGCGGCGGGATTGAAACGCGAGGCTTCGTAAATCGCCTCCTCCAAATCGGTCGGTTCCACCCAGGTCTGTTCCACAAAATATTGCAGTTCCTCGTTGATATACACCGTCAGGTTTTGCTTGGCCATCGTCTGGCTCTCGCTGCGCGGCAGCAACAGTTTGATGGCGTTCGGGCTTACGAGCGTTGACAGCAGGATAAAGAATATGAGCAACAGGAACACGAGGTCCGACATCGACGCCGTGCTGAAATTGCTGTCCCGCTTATGTCTATGTTGAATCGCCATAAACGTTTATTTTACCGGTTCGTTGAGCAAATCCATAAATTCGGTGCTACGCGCCTCAAGCGTATATACCAAATTCTCGATACGCGCCACAAGGTAGTTGTAGCAGATATAGGCGATGATGCCGACGATAAGACCGGCTACGGTCGTGACCATGGCCTGATACATACCGTTGGCCAACGTGCCCACCTCGATGTTGTTGCCACGGGAGGCCATATCGAAGAACACGCGCACCATGCCGACCACCGTACCGAGAAAACCGATCATCGGGGCCGCACCGGCCGACGTGGACAGCCACGCCAAATGCTTTTCCAATTTGGCCACTTCCAGTTTGCCTTCGTTTTCGATGGCCGCCGTGATATCGGTCAACGGCTTGCCGATACGCGAAAGGCCTTTTTCTATCATGCGCGCCACCGGGCCGTCGGTCCGCTGGCAGAGCGCCACGGCCGATTCCACTTTATTGTTATAGACGAAATCACGGATGCTCATCATGAAATTGGCCTGTTCCTTACCCGCGCGGTGCACCAGCACGCAGCGTTCGATAAAGATATACACCGTAAGCAATAACAGGAGCACCAACGGAATCATAATCCAACCGCCTTTGAGGGCGAGATCCCATATCTTCAAGGTTTCCTGCGTTCTCTCCACGGCGGGCAACGCGGCGTCCGCCAAGCCCTGCACCGTTTCCGGATTCATTGTAATTTGCAACAACATGATATTTATATATTAAATGTTCGTTATTCTACAACGCCAATACGCGCGCCACTTCCAACCATTCCGGCTGTATCTGCGGATGCTGTTTGGTGGCTTTCGAAAACGGCGTTTCCTTGATTTTATTGTTGATTTGACCGATCATGACGCCACTGCGGCCTTCCAACAACGCCTTGACGCCGGCGTAGCCCAAACGGCTCGCCAACACGCGGTCGGCGCAGGTGGGCGAACCGCCGCGCTGGATATGGCCCAAAATCGTGACGCGCATATGGTAGTTCGGCAAACGTTCCTTTACCATTTCGGCCACCTCTTTCGCACCGCCCAATTCGTCGCCCTCGGCCACGATGATGATGCCGGAGGTCTTGTGCTTGCGCTGGTCGTATTCGAGCTTGGCCACGAGCTTGTCAAGGTCGGACACCGTTTCCGGTATCAGGATGTCTTCCGCGCCCACGCCTATGCCGCTGTTGAGCGCAATGAAACCGGCATCCCGCCCCATGACCTCGACGAAAAACAGGTTGTCGTGCGAACCGGCCGTGTCGCGCAGTTTATCGACGGCTTCCACCACGGTATTGATGGCCGTGTCGTAGCCAATCGTATAGTCGGTGCCGAACAGGTCGTTGTCTATCGTGCCCGGCAGCCCCACAATCGGGTAATGATAGGTGGAACCGAGGCTCAACGCGCCGCGGAACGTGCCGTCGCCACCGATAACCACCAGCGCGTCCACGCCTTCGTCCTGCAGGTTCTGATAGGCCTGCGCCAAGCCCTCTTTCGTCTGAAATTCGGGGCAACGCGAGGTTTTGAGGAACGTGCCGCCGCGTTGGATGATGTTGGCGACCGAATGGCCGTAAAGCGGGATGAATTCCTTATTGATCAACCCCTGGTAGCCGTGGCCGATACCGACCACCGACAATTTTTCGCTCATGGCCGTGCGCACGACGGCGCGGATGGCCGCGTTCATGCCCGGCGCATCGCCGCCGGAAGTCAGAACCCCTATTTTTCGGATATGTGACATACTGCCTGTTTATTTGGTTTTACGCGTACCCGTCTTGGCCGCCGTCTTGGTCGTCTTGACCTTGGCCGCGGCCATCCGCACGCCCGCACGCCGCTTGGCCGCCGGTTGCGTCGAAGCGCCCGCCTCTATGATGGCCCGGCATTCGTCCAGCGTCAGACTCGCCGCGTCGGTTTTCTTGTCGATTTTGTAATTCTTCTTATTGCATGCGATATAGGGGCCGAAACGTCCGTTCAGCACCTGTATCGACGCATCTTCCGCAAACGTCTTGATGACGCGGTTGGCGTCGGCCTGACGCTTCTGCTCGATGATTTCCACCGCGCGTTCCTGCGTCAGCGTAATCGGGTCGTCCCCTTTGGGAATCGAATAAAACATGCCCTTGTGACGGATATAGGGGCCGAACCGCCCTACGGCCGCCACCATCTCCTCGTCTTCGAACAGCCCCACGCGGCGCGGCAGTTTGAACAGATCCAAAGCCTCTTCCAACGTTACGCTCTCCAGCGTCTGCCCTTTCTTCAAGCCCGCGAACAACGGCTTTTGGTCGCCCTTGGTCTCGCCCTTCTGCGCCACGGGGCCGAAGCGGCTCAACTTGACGTAAATGGGTTCGCCGCTCACCGGGTCGTTCCCCAGCAGCCGTTCGCCGCTCACCTTTTCGGAATGCTTGGCCGTTTCCAGCACCTGACGGTGGAAAGGCGTATAGAAGTCGGCCATCATGGCCGTCCATTTCTCCAAACCCTGCGCCACCTCGTCGAAACGTTTCTCGACTTCGGCGGTGAAATTATAATCCAAAATATCGGGGAAATTGGCCATCAGGAACTGGTTGACCAAAACGCCCACATCCGTGGGGAACAGCTTGGCCTTTTCGGCGCCCGTATTCTCGCGCAGGAGTTTGCGTTCCACTTTCTCGCCCTTGCCTTCCAGGGCCACATAGCCGCGCGAAACGCCCGAACGGTCTTCCTTCACCACATATTCGCGCTTCATAATCGTCGAAATCGTCGGCGCGTAGGTGGAAGGACGGCCGATGCCCAACTCTTCCAACTTCTTCACCAACATGGCTTCCGAATAGCGCGGCGGATGCTGCGTGAACACCTCGCGGCCGCCCACCCGCTTCAGGGTCAGTTTCTGCCCTTTCTTCAACTGCGGCAACCGGCCGCCGTCCTTTTCCTCGTCCTCCTCATCCTTCGATTCGGAATACACCTTGAGGAAACCGTCGAACAACATCACCTCGCCCTTGGCCACAAACGTTTCCGGACGTCCCGAAACGCCAATCGTCACCGTGGTGCGTTCCACCTCGGCCTCGGCCATCTGCGAAGCCACCGTCCGTTTCCAAATCAGGTCGTAGAGCCGCACCTGGGAGGCGTCGCCCTGAATGCTCATACGGCTCAGGGCCGTGGGGCGGATGGCCTCGTGCGCTTCCTGCGCGCCCTTGGTCTTGGTGTCGAACTGGCGCAACTTGACATACGACGCGCCGTAGAGTTCGGTAATCTGTTCCTTGGCCATGCCCAACGCCAACTTGGAGAGGCTGACCGAGTCGGTACGCATATACGTGATATACCCTTCTTCGTACAATTGCTGGGCCACCATCATCGTTTTGGAAACCGAGAAGCCCAACTTACGCGAAGCTTCCTGCTGCAAGGTCGATGTCGTGAAAGGCGCGGCGGGCATACGGCGCGCCGGCTTCACTTCCATGTCCGACACGGTAAAGCCGGCCGCGGCGCAATCCTTGATGAACTGCGTGGCCTCGGCCTCGGTCTTGAACCGTACCGACAGCTCGGCCGTAAAATCGCCGAACGAAGCCGTAATCCGGAACGACGACGCCTCTTTGAAATGCTTGATTTCATCCTCCCGTTCCACCACGAGCCGCACGGCCACCGACTGCACGCGGCCGGCCGACAACTGCGGCCGAACCTTACGCCACAGGATGGGCGAAATCTCGTAACCCACGAGCCGGTCCAACACGCGGCGCGCCTGCTGTGCGTCCACCAGGTGGCGGTCTAACTTACGCGGATGCTCGATGGCATAGAGGATGGCGCTTTTCGTAATTTCGTTGAAAACGATCCGGTGCGTTTTCTTTTCGTCCAATTTCAATACTTCCGCCAGGTGCCAGGCAATGGCCTCCCCCTCGCGGTCCTCATCGGATGCGAGCCATACGCAATCGGCGGCCTTGACCGCCTTCTGCAACTGCGCCAACAGCGCTTTCTTGTCGCTCTGTATCTCGTATTCCGGCTTGAAACCGTTTTTGACGTCAATGCTCAGATGCTGTTTCGGCAAATCGCGGATATGCCCGAAACTCGACAGCACGTGATAATCCTTTCCCAGAAATTTCTCGATGGTCTTGGCCTTGGCCGGAGACTCGACGATGACTAAGTTTTTTGACATGCTACTTT
>CAMWIS010000042.1 GCA_947174375.1 uncultured Bacteroidales bacterium | reverse complement strand
GCTCGACTCGGTGATGGTGACCGTGGCCTACCGCCGCCGCCCGTCGGTGCGCGTGGTGCCCGTGCCGGAATTCCCGTGGTGCGAGGGCAATTTGGATAAGGCATACTTTAAGTTGGAAGGCGAATTTTGGGGCGAGATGCCGCTGTTCGCCATTTTGGCCACACGGACGTATTCTTCCGGCACTTTCAGCGATTTTGAACTTTCCGATAAGCCGGAATGGCCCTACAAATCCAGCATGTTCAAGGAGGGTTATCCCATTGCGGGTGCGGTGCTGGGCAGTATGCTCACCTGTACGGACAATGAAATCCCGTCCGATTCCATCTATCTCGCGTTCCGCGAACACCCCGAACTGTGGGTTTCGGACGACAAGCCCACGGTTTGCCAGGGCGACGAGCTGACGGTAACGGGCTACGGCTGTACGATGGACGAATACGCGCGTCTGTACGCCATGGGCTACAGCGAAGACGAAATGATGGAGGCCTTGGCCGGCGCCTATGAGTTCGCCTGGTACGACGCCAAGGGGCAGGAGGTTTCGGACAACCGCTTCCTCCGGGTTACGCCCACCGAAAGCACCACCTACACGCTGATGGCCCAGGATAAAGAAGGCCGTTGCGCGGTGATGTCCAAAAAAATAGATGTCACGGTCGCCTTGCGGACGGGCATCGACATCGTGTTTACCGACGCGGCCACCGGCAAGGAAATGCCGTTCAGCATGTGCGAAGGCAGCGATTCGGTCACGTTCATCTATGAGCTTACGCCTAAAACGCCCGTGGGCAAAAAGGCCTACTACGGCTTTGTGGTCGTGGATATCGCCACCGGTGCCGAAAAGGACTACTGGACGCAGCGGCTCAATGACAAATTCCCGGTTCAGTTCTACCCGGGCGAGCGTTTGGTCTATTATTGCATGCACGATACGGTTGCCTGCTCGGGCGAAGCCTATGACATGGACTCGGTCGATATACAGATGAGCCGTCCCGAAGCGGCCACGTTCGTGGCCGGCCCCGACACCATGCTGTGCGAGACGGGCGGGGTCTATCTGTATATAGGCGGCGCGATGACCTCGGCCTCCGCCTTGCCGGCGGGCGCGCCTTCGCTCAAGGCGCATTTGCAGGCGCGGGGCGTGGCGGGAGCGGCCAACCTGCCGGAAAAGACGATGGTCTATTGGTGGCCGCAGGCGGGCATCCCCAATCCCTCCGACCAAACGTCCTTCATGCCGTTCGTATCGCCCGCCGACAAGGAACTCTATTATATCTCCGGCTATAACGAATACGGCTGTATCCAGTCCGACTCGGTGCGTGTGGAACGCTTCGACGGCGAGGACATCGACTTTAAACTGGTGTTGACGGCGGCCGACAGCCTGCTTTGCGACACGGACGTGCTGTCGCTGTCGCTCGACCGGGCGGAGAGCAGCATCCTGACGCTGTTCGACTCGCTCGTATGGCGCCGCGCGCGGCCGATGGCCCTGTTCAGCCGGGGTGTCGTCCCGCCCGCGCCCTCCACGGCTGAGGTCATCGGCATCAATACCGACAAACTCGACGCGGAAGTGGAACACGGCGATACCATTTACGTAGAAGGGCTCGTCAAGGGCGACGGTCTGTGCGAGGCCATCGACGCGGCTTGGTACGTTTCCAACAAAATCGTGGTCAAACGTTACCATAGGCCGCCGATTACGCTTACGCAGGAGGAATCCGCCGCTTGCGTCGATTCGCTGTTGGAGATGCACGCCTTTACGGAAGAAGGCGCCACCCTGTACTGGACGTTCGGCCCCAAGGCCGGCGGCGGGGTCGGCACGGTAACGCCGCAATACAGCATTTTGGACGGTGGCCGTCCGCGGCCCGATTCGGCCTGGTGCCACCTCCTCACCAGAGACGACTTTACGGCGGTGGCGGAAGCCTACCACCATCCCACTTGCGTGGGCGTTGACAGCATCCGGGTGCAGGTCAAGAAAACCATCGACTCCTTATATATCCATATCTCCGACCTGTCGGCGGTCTGCGGCACGGAACCCGTGGAAGTCCGGATTACCGAGGTGGCGAAGGCCGACGGTTGGCGTTGGTGGATCAACGGCCGTCCGTTGTTAGCCTCCGATTTGACCGACGAGAGCGGCGAGGCTTTGGCCAGTCTGGGCAACCGCATGGAATGCATCGTCGGCCGGTTTAACGACGGCGACCTGATATGGGCGGAAGCGCAGACGGCGGAACGTTGCGCCTATTTGGGCACGGCCATCTCCGAAACGGTGGAGGTTAAGCGGAGCGAAAGCCCGATTTGGCGTTGGCTGGCTATGGATTCGGTCGATGCGTCGGGCGTACGGATGGCCATAGGTTGCGCCGACGAACCCCTGCCGTTGCGTCTGCTCGTGGAAAAGGGCGGCGGCCTGCATGCCGAGGAATGGCGTGCGGACGGCACGCACGGCGAACGGACGTTCACGCGCTTGGAAAACACGCCGCAAGGCCAGCTTTACGGCTTGGAAACCACCTATCTGCCCTCTGAAACGTGGCTGTATATCGGTTTGGGTTACGAAAACTGCTCGGTGGAAGACAGCATCCGCATCATAGGCCGTCCCCACGAACAGGTGGAAATCCGGATAGAGGCCTCCGAACTCTCGGTTTGCGCGGGCATGGAAGTGTCGTTCGAGGTAACGCATGTCTCGGCCGTCGATTCGATTGTATGGTTCATCAACGACCGGCCGGTGCTCTCGGGCCCGCTTTCCCGTGCGGCAACCTATATGTACCGGCCCGAACCCGGCGACAGCGTCTATGTCAAGGCCTATCGCCGCAATGGTAAATGTGTGATCGGCAACGGCACCAAGTCCGATGTCATCCGTGTGGAAGTCCTGACGGGCGATCAAGCGCCCATGGAAGCCGTCCTTACGGCCGAAGCCGATTCGGTCTGCGGGGAGGTCGCGCTCACCTATACGGTAAGCGGCTACGGCTTCGATAGCCTCTACTGGTACGCCAACGGTCTGCTGTCGGCCGTAACCGATGCCTTCGAGGGGGCTACGACGATGCCTGAGACGCAGACGGCCACTTGGAAGCGCGTGCCGCGCGAAGCCGATGCGGAAGGCGCGGACATCCTCTATGTGATGGCCGTTCGGCGCGACCGGATTTGCGGTCTGCGCGACAGCCTGCGCACCAACAGCGTTTCGGTCTATCGGCGCGCCATGCCCGCCGTATTCATCACGCCGCGCGACACGGCGGCCACCGTGGGCGAAGCGGTCGATATGCAGGCTACGGGCGCGGCGGCCTACCTCTGGTGGACGGACGCCGACGACAATCTGTTTGAAAACGGCGCCACCTTCACGCTCATGGTGCCTGAAAAACTCGTGACGGTTTACGTCATGGGCTACGAACCCGCTTACGGCCCCGACGGTCTGGCCGGCGGTCAGCACGCCGCGCCCGCGCCCGACGCTTACGATGATTTCAGCTGCCGGGCCTACGACAGTGTGCGCGTGTTCCCGGGCGAGGCCTTCGAACAGGTTAAGATTTTCGTGCCCAACGCGGTGTTGCTCAACTCCGCCCGTCCCGCCGACCGTGTGTTCAAGGTGTTCGGCGAGGAGGTGACGTCGGTGCATATGCAGATATATAATAGCGGTGGCGACCTGGTGTTTGACCAAACGGGCGCCGGTCCGGTTTGGAAACCGAGTGAAGCGACCACCGGCAATTATGTATATCGCTTGTCCGTTACGCTTAAAAACGGCGAAATCATCAAGAAAAACGGTTGGATTTCAGTCGTAGAATAGGCGGGTAATGGGTTTAGGACGTAGGGGAACAGGTCGGATGGCGTCGGCGCTGAGGCGGATGGCGGTCGTGTGCGCGGTTGCGTTGACCGTCCTGTCCGCACGTGCCCAGCAAGACAGCCCGCTTTCCGCCAATTTCGACCTGCCGCTCTTGTCCAATCCGGCCCGTGCCGGCTTAGGGGGCGAGGCGTTGAACGACTACACGTCCACCCAAACGGCCGGTCTCAACTATAAGACGCAGATGAACGGCGGTTTTACGAACCGCGCCATCCGTGTGCTCAGCGCCTCATACGAAGCGCTTTTGGCCAAACGCACGATGGCCTTGGGGTTTGATGTATATACAAACACGCTCAACAACGCGGCCATTTCCGACTTTTCAATTCACCTGACTTACGCCTACCATTGGGTGGTGGCCAAAGACGCGGCCGGCGACCCGTTGCACCGGCTCAGTTTCGGCTTGCAGGCGGGCTTCCGCCGTTGGGCGCTCGACGTGGGGCGTCTGCAACCGGGCGGGATGTACGACCCGGCCTATTCGGGCGGCGTCAATCCGGCCTTGGCGCCGATTTACGACTTCGACGAGGTGGCGAACACGGTGTTCGACATACAGGCGGGCGTCCATTATACGGGCTGGGTGTCGCCCAGTGTGCGCGTTACCGGCAGCCTGGCGGGCTACCATCTCAACCGGGCCCAGGTGGGCTTGGGCACCTATGAGCCGCGCACGCCGATACGTTTCGGCGTCAGTGGCGGCGTCGCGTGGCGGAACCGTGACATCCCCGGGCTTTCGGAAGACGAAGATGCCGAGGGCGGCCATTTCGTCCTGGACCCCGATTTGATGGCGAGCGAGATCAGCGGCACCGTCACGTTCTGCAACCAAGGCACCTACAACCTGTTGGAAATAGCCGCCCTCTACCGCCTCTACCTCTGCGCCGACCTGTCGTTGGGCGCGGGGATGGCCTACCGCACGTTGTCGGGCGCCAAAGTGTTTTCACCTATGCTCACGTTGGATATCAGCCGGTTCACGCTCAACCTGCAATGTGACCTCAATATCGGCACGGGCGGCGGTTATATGAATATTTTTGCGATAGGACTCGGCTATAGATTCTAAAAAACGGAGGTATGCGACATTACGATTGGCATTATCTCAAAGCGCGGGGCATGGACGTCGCCCTGCGTATCAAGGCGCTCGGCCTGGCGGTCTGGCGTTGGTTCCTCCGCCTCACGTTCAAGCAGCGCGTATGGCTTGGGGTGGGCGCGGTCGTGCTCGTGACGGGGCTGTGGCTCCTGCTGCGCGCGCGTCCCGAACCGCCGCAACTGCCCGTGGTGGCCGCCGAACCCATCCAAATCAAGAACATGGAGGTCTATGGCGACTACGTAGGCCGCATCCGTGCGCAGCAGTCGGTCGAAGTCCGCGCGCGCGTGGAGGGCTACCTCGAGAATATGTTTTTCGAAGAGGGCACCTATGTGCGGCAGGGCCAGCAGCTGTTCCTCATCGACCCCAGGCTTTACCGCGCGCGCGTCGAAAAGGCCAAGGCGCAGCTCAACAAAGACAAGGCCTTGGCGCAAAAGGCCGAGCGCGACTTGGAGCGCATCCGTCCGCTCTACGAACAGAACGCGGCCAGCCGCTTGGACTACGACAATGCCGTGGCCGCCGCCGAGAGCGCGAAGGCGGGCGTTGAAATGAGCGAGGCCGACTTGACGCAGGCCGAAATGGCCCTCAGCTATACGTCGGTGCGTTCGCCCATTTCGGGCCATGTGGGCAGCCGAAACGTCGATGTGGGCACGCTCGTGGGGCCCGGCGGCAAGTCGCTGTTGACCACGGTCGTCAAAAGCGACACGGTGCGCGTCGAATTCAGCATGACGGGTTTGGATTACCTGCGCAGCAAGGAGCGCAACGTACAGCTCGGCCGCACGGTGGCCGAACGTAACTGGAACCCGTCCATCACCGTCACCTTGCCCGACAATACGGTCTATCCCTACGAAGGGCTCGTCGATTTCGCCGACCCGCAGGTTGACCCCAAAACCGGCACGTTCACGGTGCGTGCGGCCGTGCCCAATCCCGACTACGTGCTGTTGCCGGGGCAGATCACGCGCGTGCGGCTGTTGATGGACGTGCGCGAAGACGCGATGGTGGTGCCCGTGCGCGCGCTCATCATCGAGAAGGGCGGTGCGTATATATTTGTCGTGCGCCCCGACAGCATCTGCGAGAAACGCTTTATCGAACTCGGCCCCGAAATCGACAATTCGGTCATCGTGGAACGCGGCGTCGCGCCCACCGAACACGTCATTACGGAGGGCTACCATAAGCTGACGCACGGGCAAAAGGTTCGCCCCGTCGAGGTTTATCAAACCGACACCGCCCGATGAAATCCGATTTCTTCATAGACCGGCCGGTCTTTTCCACGGTGCTTTCCGTGGTGGTCGTCATGGTGGGGCTTATCGGCCTTAGCCTGTTGCCGGTTGACCAATACCCCAAAATCGTGCCGCCCACGGTGCGCATCTCGGCCTCCTATCCGGGTGCCGACGCGCAGACGGTGACGCAGGCCGTGGCCACGCCCATCGAGCAGCAGCTCAACGGCACGCCGGGGATGCTCTACATGGAGTCCACGTGCAGCAATTCGGGCGGCTTCTCGTGCATCGTCACGTTCGACATCCATTCCAATCCCGACTTGGCCGCCGTCGAAATCCAAAACCGCGTCAAACTGGCCGAGTCGCGTCTGCCCGCCGAAGTGGTCACCAACGGCCTTGCGGTCGAAAAGGAGGCGGCGGGCCGTCTGATGACGATAACGCTCTTGTCCTATACGTCCAAGTTCGACGAAGTCTATCTGAGCAATTACGCCACGCTCAACGTGCTGGATATGTTGCGGCGCGTGCCGGGCGTGGGGCGCGTCAGCAACGTGGGCAGCCGCTACTACGCCATGAAGATATGGGTCGAGCCCGACAAGTTGGCCAACTACGGCCTTACGGTCAAGGACATCCAGACGGCCATCCGCGACCAAAACCGCGAGTCGGCCGCCGGCGTGTTGGGACAGGCGCCCGCCGAGGGTATCGACATCACGATCCCGATTGCGGCGCAGGGCCGGCTTTCCACGGTGTCGCAGTTTGAGGATATCGTCGTGCGCGCCTATGGCGACGGCAGCATCATCCGGCTGCGGGACGTGGCGCGCGTCTCGCTCGAAGCCTCGTCCTACAATACCGAGAGCGGCATCAACGGCGGCAACGCGGCGGTGCTCAACATCAGCCTCCTGCCGGGCGCCAACGCCATGGAGGTGGCCAAGTCGGTGCGGGCGGCCATGCAGGAAATCAGCCTCA
This sequence comes from uncultured Bacteroidales bacterium, assembly GCA_947174375.1. Lineage (GTDB taxonomy): Bacteria > Bacteroidota > Bacteroidia > Bacteroidales > P3 > CAMXAS01. Next base: position 4,095 of record CAMWIS010000042.1, on the reverse strand, counting down.
ATTTCCCCGAGGGCATCGGCTACGAAATCCCGTTCGACGTCACGGAGTATATATCCGATTCGATTCACCATGTGTTCCAGGCCTTGTTGGAAGCCTTGCTGCTCGTCATCCTCGTCGTGTTCCTGGCCTTGCAGAACTGGCGCGCCACGCTGATTCCCATCGTGGCCGTGCCCATTTCGCTCGTCGGCACGTTCGGCGTCATGCTCGCGTTCGGCTTTTCGGTCAACCTGATGACGCTCCTGGGGCTTATCTTGGCCATCGGTATCGTCGTCGATGACGCCATCGTCGTGGTCGAGAACGTCGACCGGCTTATGCGCACCGAAGGCCTTTCGGCTTACGAGGCCACCAAAAAGGCCATGCGCGGCTTGGGCAGCGCGCTCATCGCCATGTCGCTCGTCCTGTGCGCCGTATTCGTGCCCGTCAGCTTTTTGAGCGGCATCACGGGGCAACTCTACCGCCAGTTTACGGTCACCATCGCCGTGTCGGTCATCATCTCCACGGTCGTGGCCCTGACGCTCAGCCCGGTCATGTGTTCGCGCCTGCTCCGCGCCCAAGACCTCGACCGGCCCAAAGGCTGGCTGTTCCGCAAAATCAACGCGTGGATAGAGGCCGGTTCGGCCCAATACCAAAAGGGCATCCGCTACGCGCTCAGCCATTCGCGCCGCTTTGCGGGCTTTTTCGCCCTTATGCTGGTGTTGATGCTGATATTGGCCTATATCGTGCCCACCAGCTTCATGTCGCGCGAAAACCAGGGCTATTTCACCGTGGAACTGGAACTGCCGGAGGGCGCCACGCTCGAACGCACGCGGCGCGTCACCGACAGGGCCGTCGCCTACCTCATGCAGCACAAGGATGTAGCATACGTGCTCAACGTCACGGGTTCCAGCCCGCGCATCGGCACCAGCCAGGGACGCAGCACGCTCACGGTCATCCTCAAACCCTGGGGTGAACGCGCCCACCGCAATATCAACCGCACGATGGCCGAGGTGCGCAGGGAATTCACGCAATACCCCGAATGCAAGGTGTTCCTGACCTCGCCGCCCGTCATTCCGGGCTTAGGCTCGTCGGGCGGGGTGGAAATGGTGCTCGAGGCGCGCAACGGCCTTTCCTACGAACAGCTGCAACAGGCCGTCGATACGTTGGTGCTGTTGGCCAACCAGCGCAAGGAATTCGTGGGCGTGTCGGCCTCCCTGCAACGCGATATCCCGCAGCTTTACTTCGACGTTGACCGCGACCGCGCCCAGCTGTTGGGCGTACCCATGGCCGATATCTTCTCCACCATCAAGACGTTTACCGGCTCGCTCTACGTCAACGACTTCAACCTCTTCAACCGCGTCTATCGCGTGGAGATGCAGGCCGAGGCGCCTTACCGCGTCCACAAGGACAACTTAAACCTGTTTTTCGTGCGCGGCTCGTCGGGCGCCATGATTCCGATCACCACGCTGGGTACCGCCGAATATACGGCGGGGCCGGGCGCCATCCAGCGTTTCAATATGTTCAATGCGGCCACGATTCAGGCCGAGGCGGCGCAGGGCTACAGCACGGGCCGGGTCATGGCCGTGTTGGAAGACCTGGCGCGGCGGCATCTGCCGGCCGACGTGGGCGTGGAATGGAAAGGCCTGTCGTATCAAGAAAAGCACGCGGCCGGTAAAACGGGCATGGTTTTGGCCCTGGCGTTCCTGTTCGTCTTCCTGTTCCTCGCGGCGCAGTACGAAAGCTGGTCGGTGCCCTTGGCCGTCATCCTGTCGTTGCCCGTGGGCGTTTTCGGCGCCTATCTCGGCGTGTGGATTTGCGGCATGGAAAACAACGTGTATTTCCAAATCGGCTTGGTCATGCTCATTGGCTTGGTGGCCAAAAACGCGATTCTCATCGTGGAGTTCGCCAAAGAGGAGGTCGAAAAGGGCCTGGATGCCGTGAGTGCCGCGCTCAAGGCGGCGCAACTGCGTTTCCGACCCATCCTCATGACGTCTATGGCGTTCATCCTGGGCTTGCTGCCGCTCGTCTTCGCCACGGGGCCGGGGGCGGAGAGCCGCCGCGACATCGGCACGGGCGTGCTGTTCGGTATGTTGGTCGCCTTGTTTACCTGCATCGTCACGGTGCCGTTCTTCTTCGTGTGGATATATCGGCTCAAAGCCCGTTTTGAAAGGAGGAAAGCGTGATGAGGTCACGGTATATATTGTATATATTTATTGCGCTTGTCGCCGCCGTTTCGGGCTGTACGATGCAGAAGCAGTGCCCCGCGCCCGACGGCAAGTTGCCCAATCAGGTGCTACGGGCGGACTTGATGAGCAGCGGCGCGGCCCTGGGCGATATTCCCGCCGACACGCTGGCGTTCTCCGACATGGAATGGTGGACGCTCTATGCCGACTCCCTGTTGAACCGCCTGATCCGCAAAACCTTGGAAAACAACCGCGATATGCGGGCGGCCATCGCCAAGATACGGGAGCTGCGCTATACGGGGCGCGGCGCCGTCATGGACCAGTTGCCTAAAATATCGGCGCGGGCGGCCTACGAAAACGAGATCATGCACTATTACGGCAAGGATCTGTCGCCCGACCCGGAAATGCACCTCAAAGGCATCGTCACGTGGGAATTCAACCTCTTCGGCGCCTCCGTCTGGAAGTCGCAGCGCGAGTCCGACCGCTACTTAGCGTCGGTGGAAGGGCAGCGCGCGTTGCAGATGAGCCTGATTGCGGAGGTGGTGACGGCCTATTTCGAATTGATATCGCTCGACCAGCAGATGGCCATCATCGAACAGACGGTGGACGTGCGCCGCGAGACGACCGAAAAGACACGGCTGCGGTTCCTGGGCGGCCTCACGTCCGAGACGGCCTACCGCCAGTCCATCGTCGAATACGCTTCGGCGGCGGCCATGGTGCCCGATATGGAGAAGCGCATCGCGTTGAAAGAACACCAGTTGGCATGGCTGGCGGGCGAGTTCCCCACGGCCATCGAACGCTCGCGGCTCACGGGCGGCAAGCGGCGCACGCTCGACCTGTCGGCGGGCATCCCGTCCGACTTGTTGTTACGGCGGCCCGACGTGCGGCGCGCGCGGGTGGAGTTGGACGCGGCGATGGCCAACGCCGGCTACCATTTCGCGAACCGCTTTCCCACCATCCGCCTCAGCTTTGCGGGCGGCTTCGAAAACAACGACTGGCAGCATCTGTTGCAGGCGCCGTATCTGTATCCCATCGCGGCGCTGACCAGCCCGCTGTTCGCGTTCGGCACCAACCAGGCCCGCTACCGGGCGGCGGTGCAGCAGTATATGCAGCAGAAGGCGCTGTACGAAAAAACGGTGCTGACGGCCTTCCGCGAGGTCAACGACGCGATGGTGGTCTATCGCAAGACGCGTGAGGAAATGATGCTGTTGGAGAACCTGCAGGACGCCGCGCTCAAATACGTGGAGCTGGCCGACTTGCAGTATCTCAACGGCGTTATCAGCTATATGGACGTGCTCGACGCCCAGCGTAAGTATTTCTCGGCGCAGTTGGATTTGGCACGCAACAAAAACGAGGAGCGGATTGCGCTCGTAAGGCTCTACAAGGCCTTGGGCGGCGGCTGGAGCGAAGAACTGCCGGCGGGGGCGCTGACGCGTTCGCAGGAGCGGCGGCAAGAGAAAATGGTCAAGGAACATCTGTCGGATTCCACCGTGGCGCGACCCGGGCTTACGCCGGAAGAAACGCTGCGGGAGAACTACCGCCTCTATCTCGGCCATCAGGTGACGGAACGTACCGAAAAGCTGATCCGGCGCGACTTGGAGGGCACGCCGGCCAAAAAGCAACGCCACCGCAAACGCAAATAACGGCATGGAAATCTATCTGCTGTTGGGCGGCAACATCGGGCCGGTGCTTGACAATCTGCAACGCGCGCAGACGCTGATCGGCGAAAGGGTAGGGCGCGTGACGCGCGCTTCTCGTATATATAAGTCGCCGGCTTGGGGCTTCGAAAGCCCCGACCCGTTCTACAACGTGGCCCTGGCCGTGGAGACGGCGCTCCCGCCGGAGGAGACGATGCGCACGCTGTTGCAAATCGAGTACGAGCTCGGGCGGAGGCGGGGGGCGGCTTGCCCGCAAGCCGCGGCCGACGCCGCCGGGG
>CAMWIS010000041.1 GCA_947174375.1 uncultured Bacteroidales bacterium | reverse complement strand
TTCGGCTTGGGCTTGTGCCTCGGCCTCCGCCTGTGCGGCAAGGGCCGCGGCGGCTTTCCGTTCCGCTTCCTCCGCATAGGCCGCTTCCTCGGCCTCCGGGTCATAGACATCGGCATAAAGCGCCAAGAACGCCTCCCGCGACAGGGCCTCCGTCTCTTCGGTTTCTTCCGAACCGCCGACCGGGTTGCCGTCGAGCACCGTCAGATCGCCGACAAAATCGAATTCCAGATAAGTTTTGAGCGTGGGAATGCGCTTGTGCTCCATTTCGACGCTGTAATGCGCCAAATCGTCGCTCTGCTGCACCTGATAGGCGCGCAACACCCGATAAAGCCCGAATTCCTCTTTCAGAAACAGGTACGTCCGGTAAGGCAGTTCCGACGGACGCACCGGCCGATAGGCGCGCAGCCACTCGCCGGTGGAATCGAAATAGACCGTCTCGTAATTGGCGGAGATGACGCGCACGCTGTATAGCGTGTCCAACTTGGCCCAGTCTCTATATATATGATACGGGTAAGCCAAACGCACATTGCGGCGCACCTCTTTGGGCACCTGCCGCCATTTGAGTTCCACCCGTTCCTGCTCCGCCAGCGTCCGCGCCGTGGCGCACCCAAGGCCGCACAGCTGGCAGAGGAGAAGAAAAAAGACGAGGCCGCCGTTTCGCATTAGGCCATCAAGGTTTGTAAACGGTTGGGCCCTACCGATATGATGCTGACCGGCGTATGGGTCTTTTCGGTAATGAAGGCCAGGTAAGCGCGGAACGCTTCGGGCAGGTCTTCCACGCGCTTGATGTCGCTGATGGGCGTCCGCCAGCCTTTCATCGCGGTCAGTTCCGGTTCTATGCCGTCCAAATCCATGGGCGAGAACTGCGCCAACGGCTTGCCGTCTTTCTTATAGCCGCAGCAGACTTTGATTTCTTCGAAATCGTCCATGACGTCGGCCTTGGTCACAATCAAATCGGTAACGCCGCTCAACATAATCGTATAGCGCAAGGCCACGAGGTCGAGCCAACCGCAACGGCGCGGACGGCCGGTCGTGGAGCCGTATTCACCGCCCTGTTCGCGCAGGCGTTCGCCCCAGGCGTCGTGCAACTCGGTGGGGAAAGGCCCGCTGCCCACGCGCGTGCAATAGGCCTTGAACACGCCATAGACCCGGCCCACCGACGCGGGCGAGATACCCAGGCCCGAACATACGCCGGAGGCCGTCGTATTGGAGGAGGTCACAAACGGATACGTGCCGAACTCCACGTCCAGCAGCGAACCCTGCGCGCCCTCGGCCAAAATGCGTTTGCCAGCGTTCATGGCTTCTTCCAAATAGTATTCGGTGGCCAGGATGCGGTAACCGCTCAGTTCTTCCACGCCCTCGAACCACTTGGCTTCGTATTCGGCAAGCGGCATATTGTCGATGACCCATTTGGACTCGTCGAAACCGTAGTGTTTCAACAGGCCGGTGTGCTGGGCCTTCAAGGCTTCGTACTTGCGTTTGAAATCGGGCCGGATGATGTCGCCCACGCGCAAGCCGCCGCGCGCCGTCTTGTCGGTATAGGCCGGGCCGATGCCCTTGACCGTGGAACCGATTTTTTTGTCGCCCTTCTGCGCTTCGAGCGCGGCGTCCAACAGACGGTGGGTAGGCAGAATCAGATGCGCCTTGTCCGACAGGATGAGCCGCTCTTTCGGTTCGATGTCGAACTTGCGGATGGCCGTCAGCTCACGGTGCAGGATATGCGGGTCAATCAACACGCCGTTGCCGATGATGTTCTCCTTGCCTTCGTGGAAAATACCCGAAGGAATCGTTTGCAGAATATGCTTGATACCGTTGAACTCCAACGTATGACCGGCATTGGGGCCGCCCTGGAAACGCGCGATGATGTCGTATTCCGAAGCCATCACGTCCACGAACTTCCCTTTGCCTTCGTCGCCCCACTGAATGCCTAAAATCAAATCGACTTTCGTCCTTGCCATATCTCGTTTCGTTTTTTTAATTGCTGTTTCCGTATGTTTATATATGGTGTACCGCCTTCAGGCTCAAATCCAAAGACGCCACATGATGGGTCAAACCGCCCACCGAAATGAAATCCACGCCCGAAGAGGCGTAGTCTTTCAACGTCGCTTCCGTAATGCCGCCCGAAGCCTCGGTCTCGTAGCGGCCGCCGATTTTCTCCACGGCCTTTTTCAAATCGGGCACCGTAAAGTTGTCGAGCATGATGCGCTGCACGCCGCCGTGCCGCAACACGGCCTCCAACTCGGCTTCGTTGCGCACCTCCACCTCCACGGGCAGTTTGAGCCCGTTGGCTTTCAGGTAGGCTTCGGCCGCCTGCACGGCCTCCACGACGCCGCCCGCAAAGTCGATATGGTTGTCTTTGATGAGAATCATATCGAACAGCCCGAAGCGGTGGTTGCTGCCGCCGCCTATGCGCACGGCCATTTTCTCGAAAACGCGGTTGTTGGGCGTGGTCTTGCGCGTGTCCAACAGCGTGGTGCGCGTGCCGGCGAGCATATCCACCAGGCGGCGCGTCTGCGTCGCGATGCCGCTCATGCGCTGCACGTAGTTCAGGCTCAGGCGTTCGGCCGTGAGGATGGAGCGGGACGCGCCCGACACCGTCCATACGCGGTCGCCCACCGCCAACCGGTCGCCGTCGTGTTTGAGGGCCTTGAAGTCGATGTGAGGATCCACGAGCCGATAGACCGTTTCGGCCACCTCCACGCCCGCCAGCACGCCGGCTTCCTTGGCCACGAGCACCGCCTCGCCGCGCGCCGTTTCCGGCACGCAAGCCAGGGACGTGTGGTCGCCGTCGCCCACGTCTTCTTTAAGCGCCAGCCGGATGTAGAACTCGGCGGCCGTCTTTTCCTGCGGCGTCATCATTATTTCTTGCCCTTCTTCTGACCGTATTCGGCGTTGATGGCCGCCAGCACCTCATCCGTGATGTCGATGTTGGCCGGCGAATACAGCACGCCGCTCGTGCGGGCGTTGGAAATCACGAACGTATATTGGCCGTGTTCGGCGTTGTAGCGTTCGATGAACTCGAAAACGGCGTTCTGCACTTCTTCCATGCGTTGCAGACGCAAGGTCACGAGCTGGGTTTCATAACGCGCGCTGAGCTGTTCGAGGCTTTCGCGCTTCTTGGTCAGGTATTCTTCTTTCTTGCGCTGTTCGCTCAGCGTCATCGTGGCGCCCACTTTCAGATAGTTTTCGTACTCGGTCTGAAAGTCCTGCGCCTGCTTCTGCAAATCGGCCTGCAGTTTCTTCTCGGTCTTTTCCAATTCGTCGGTCACGTCCGTCACCATCTTGTATTGCGCGAACAAGGTATCGGTATTGACCGTAGCCACCGTCATCGCGCCCGTCTGCACCGCCGCCGCGCCGCCGGCCGCCACCGGGGCCTTGCTTTCCTGCTTGCCGCCTCCGGCGCATCCCGTCATCAAAGCCGCACCCAAGCACAGCGCCGCCATAAAGCCGTTTCTTTTCATGTCTGATTCGTGTATTAAATTATCTGATTATCAATTACCTTCTTTTGATATAAACTGAATCCGCACGAGCCGCACTTCCTCTTCCGTAAACTCGTTCTCGCCCAGCTCCTTCAACGCCTCTTCCACCGAATCGTTCTCCGCTTCAAGGAAATAATCGTAAATCTCCTCGTAATGGTCGGGGTCGAGATTCTCGCTCAGGTAGTAGTCGATGTCGATTTTGGTGCCGGAAAGCACGATGCGTTCCACTTCCGTCAGCAGTTCCGTAAACGAAAGCCCCTTGGAAACCGCGATGTCGTTGAGCGAAATCTTGCGGTCTATGCTTTGGATGATGAACACCTTGAGCCCCGATTTGTTGACGACCGACTTGATGACGAAATCCTGCGGACGTTCGATCTCGTTCTCCTCTACATATTTCTTAATCAAGTCGATGAACGGCTGACCGTATTTCTGCGCCTTGCCCACGCCCACGCCCGTGATGTGCGTCATTTCCTCCATCGTAACGGGGTACTGTATCGTCATGTCCTCCAACGACGGTTCCTGAAAGATGACGTAGGGCGGCAGTTTCTCTTTCTGCGAGATATCCTTGAGCAGGTTCTTGAGCATGATGAAAAGCACGTTATCGACGGTATCGCCGCCCTGGGCGCCGCCCCCGCCTTTCATGGCCTCCTCCGTATCCGATTCGTAGTCGTGGTCTTTCGTGACCCGCACCTCGTAGGGGTGTTCCATGAACGCACGCCCCTTGTCGGTGAGCCGCAGGATGCCGTAGTTCTCGATGTCCTTTTCCATCAGGTTCTCGATCAGGCTTTCCCGCCCCACGGCCTTCCAGTAATTCTGCTCCTTGCCCTTGCCTTCGCCGAAGCGCGGCAACAGGTGGTGCTGGCATTTCTTGACATCGGGGCTCATCTTGCCCATCGCGATGCTGATGATGTGATCCATCTTGAACTGCGACTTGGTTTCCTCCACGAGCGAAAGGAAATAGCGGACGTCGTCGGTGGCGTCCACGCGCTCGCGCGGATGGCAGCAGTTGTCGCAGTTGCCGCAATGGTCGGACGGGTATTCCTCGCCGAAATAGTGCAGGATGTTCTTGCGGCGGCACATCCCCGTTTCGGCATACGACACGGTTTCGGCCATGAGTTGCTTGGCCACCTCCTGTTCCGCCACCGGCTTGTCTTTGAGGAATTTCTCCAACTTCATGATGTCGTGCTCGGCATAGAACGCGATGCAGCGGCCCTCGCCGCCGTCACGGCCGGCACGCCCCGTTTCCTGGTAGTAGCCCTCTATGCTCTTGGGCATATCGTAGTGGATGACGAAGCGCACGTCGGGCTTGTCGATGCCCATGCCGAACGCTATCGTGGCCACGATGACGTCGATTTCCTCCATGAGGAACTTGTCCTGGTTCTCGGCCCGCGTCTGCGAGTCCAGGCCCGCGTGATACGGCAGGGCCTTGATGCCGTTGGCGCACAGTATCTGCGCGAACTCCTCCACTTTCTTGCGGCTCAGGCAATAGACGATGCCCGATTTGAGCCCCGACGTCTTGATGAACTTGACGATGTCGCGGTCGATGTCTTTCGTCTTGGGGCGCACCTCGTAATAGAGGTTGGCGCGGTTGAAGGACGAGAGGAACACGCGGGCGTCCATCATGCCGAGGTTCTTTTGGATGTCTTTCTGTACCTTGGGCGTGGCCGTGGCCGTGAGCGCCAGGATAGGCACCTTCTTGGGCATGGCGTCGATGATGGGACGGATGCGGCGGTATTCGGGGCGGAAATCATGCCCCCATTCCGAGATGCAGTGCGCCTCGTCGATGGCCACGAGCGAGACGTTGATGCTGCGGAACAGTTCCAGATTGTCTTCTTTGGTGAGGGTTTCCGGCGCCACGTAGAGCATTTTGGTCTTGCCGGCCAGCAGGTCGTCCTTGACCTGTTTCATTTCGGCGCGGGAAAGCGAGGAATTGAGGTAGTGGGCGATGTCGGACTTGGCCCCGAAGCTGCGCACGGCGTCCACCTGGTTTTTCATCAGGGCGATGAGCGGCGAGACGATGATGGCCGTACCCTCCATGATGAGGGCCGGCAACTGGTAGCACATGGACTTGCCACCCCCCGTCGGCATGATGACGAAAGCGTCCTGACCGGCCAGTACCTGACGAATGACCGCCTCCTGATTCCCCTTGAAATGGGAGAATCCGAAGATGCGCTGCAAGGCTTCGTGTAGAAAATCCCGCTGGTCTTCCATACCCGTCAACTTTATGAAAAATTTGCTTACTTTTGTACCCGCAAAATGTCTTTCAAAGTTACAACGAATTGTTGGAAAATAAAAGCAATATTTTGGAAATCGTTCGCAAGTGCATCTTGAGCGAAGCGAAGGCGATAGGCAAACTTGTTGACTATCTTGACGATAACTTTACCGCCGTGGTCACGGAGATCCTGCATTGCAAAGGCCGGGTCATTGTGACGGGCATCGGGAAGAGCGCCAACATAGGCGTCAAAATCGTCTCCACGCTCAATTCCACGGGCACACCGGCCATCTTCATGCACGCGGCCGACGCGATACACGGCGATTTGGGCATCATCCAGCCCGACGATATCGTCATCTGCATTTCCAAAAGCGGCCAGACACCCGAAATCAAGGTGTTGGTGCCGCTCATCAAGGGATTCGGCAACCGGCTCGTGGCCCTGGTGGGCAACACGCAGTCGTTTTTGGCGCGGGAGGCCGACTATGTGCTCAACTGCACGGTGGACCGCGAGGCCTGCCCGAACAACCTTGCGCCCACGACGAGTACGACGGCGCAGTTGGTGCTGGGCGATGCCCTGGCCGTGGCCCTGCTGGAATGCCGCGGGTTCACGCCCGAAGACTTTGCGCGTTACCATCCCGGCGGCACGCTGGGCAAACAGCTGTACCTGCGGGTGCGCGACCTGTCGCGTCTGAACGAACGGCCGGCCGTGGGGCTCAAAACGCCGCTCAAGGACGTGATAACGGAGATTTCGTCCAAATGCTTGGGGGCGGCGGCCGTGTTGGACGGCGAACGGCTGGCGGGCATCATCACCGACGGCGACCTGCGGCGGATGCTGCTCAAGAACCTGTCGTTGGACAGCACGTTGGCCGAAGACGTCATGACGCGCACGCCCAAAACGATACACGAGGACGAAATGGCCATCAAGGCCTTGAAAATCATGAAAGAAAACAATATCACGCAGGTATTGGTCACCGACGGCGGACAGCGGTACGTCGGCATCATCCACCTGCATGATTTGGTAAGAGAAGGCATTATATAACGGATAAACGGCATATTTATATGATACTCCGCACCGAGAACATCGTCAAGACCTACCACCAGCGAACGGTGGTGAACCGCGTGAACATCGAAGTCAAGCAAGGGGAAATCGTGGGGCTGCTGGGCCCTAACGGCGCCGGCAAGACGACCTCGTTCTATATTATCGTGGGGCTGATCAAGCCGCTTTCGGGCCGCGTCTTCCTCGACGAGCAGGACATTACGGGCCTGCCCATGTACAAGCGCGCGCAGATGGGCATCGCCTACTTAGCGCAGGAGGCCTCGATTTTCAGACAGATGTCGGTGGAGAACAACATCATGGCCATTTTGGAATTTACCGAGAAGGATCCGGCGCGCCGCAAGGAACGCTTGGAACAGCTCTTGACCGAATTCGGCATCGAACACGTGCGCAAGACCAAGGGCATCAGCCTCTCGGGCGGGGAGCGCCGCCGCACCGAAATAGCGCGTTCGCTGGCCGCCAACCCCAACTTCATCCTGCTCGACGAGCCGTTCGCCGGCATCGACCCGATTGCCATCGAAGACATCAAGAACATCGTCATGCAGCTTAAGTCGAAGAACATCGGGATTTTGATTACCGACCACAACGCGCACGAAACGCTGTCGATTACCGACCGCTCCTACCTGCTCTACGACGGCCGCATCTTAAAGGAAGGCAACTCGAAAGACCTGGCCGCCGACCCCGAAGTCCGCGAGAAATACTTGGGCCGCGACTTCCAACTGCGATAAGACCGAAAACCGATACAATAAAAAACAATTCAAATAAAACAATGGAAACCAACACAAAAGTTAAAATCTTTACGTGCCGGGCCACCCGCTACCTCGCGGAGAAGATAGCGCAGGCCTACGGTTCGGAACTGGGCAAGTCGAACGTCTTTACGTTTGCGGACGGCGAATTCCAGACCTGTTATGAAGACAATGTACGGGGCGCCGATGTCTTTATCGTTCAGTCCACGTTCCCGCCCGCGGACAACCTGTTCGAACTTTTGATGATGGTGGATGCGGCCAAACGGGCTTCCGCGCGTAAGATCATCGCCGTGATTCCGTATTTCGGATGCGCGCGTCAAGACCGCAAGGACAAGCCGCGGGTGCCGATTACCTCCAAGTTGGTGGCCAACCTGCTGACGGCCTCCGGCGTTTCGCGCGTCATCACGATAGACCTGCACGCCGACCAAATCCAGGGTTTCTTCGAAATGCCGGTGGACCACCTCTACGCTTCGTCCATCTTCGTGCCTTTCCTCAAGGAACTGAACATAGAGGATCTGATGTTCGCCTCGCCTGACACGGGCGGCACGCGCCGCGCCAATATGTACGCCAAGACGTTCGGCACGGGCTTCGCGATTTGCTACAAGCAGCGTTCCAAACCCAACGTGGTGGACCGCATGGAACTGATCGGCGACGTGGCGGGCAAGAACGTCATCCTGGTGGACGATATCCTCGACACCGGCAACACGCTTATCAAGGCGGCCGACCTGATTTTGGCCAACGGCGCCAAGAGCGTGCGCGGCATGATTTCCCACCCCGTGCTTTCGGGCAACGCCATCGACCGCATCGAACAGTCGAACATGGAGGAACTGATTGTAAGCGACACGATTCCGCTTTCCCGTCCGTCGAAGAAAATCAGACAGTTGTCCACGGCCACGCTGCTGGCGGAAGCCATCAAGCGCGTGGAAAACAACGAAAGCATCTCCAGCCTGTATAGCGATTATAAGTAGGAAATTTCCATTTCACTACAATATTTCTTATATTTGCGAGTTTGGACTATGCGCGGTTTCGGCCGCGCATAGTGTTTCTTTAAACATAAATAACTGATAGACAAAATGAAAAAGTTTAAAGTCGCCAGTCTCATCTGCGTGTTGCTGACCGCCGGATTGGCATTCAGTTCCTGCGAGAGCCTCAAAAAGATGGTCGCCAACCATTCGACGATGGCCAAATACGTAGCGACACCGAATCCTCTGGAAATGCAGGGCGATAAAATCAAGGTGGAAATCAAGGGCAACTACCAGCCTAAGTATTTCGTTACGAAAGCTATGGTCGTATTCCAGCCCGCTTTGAACTACGAAGGCGGTTCCATCCTGATGAAGCCGATGGTGCTGAGAGGCGAAAAGACGAAGGGCCAAGGCACGATGATCGGCAGCGCGAACGGCGGCAGCTTTACCTATACCGATGAAATCGACTATCAGGAAGGCATGGAACAGAGCCAGCTGGTGCTGAACCCCGTGGCCTATATGGAGAAGAAAGCCAAGAATATGCAAATCACGAACGAAGCGGAGGCCTCCCAGGTAGCCGGCAACGTCCGTTTGGGCGAGACGCCGGTGGCGCAGGGCACGATGATTACGGCCTCGCGCATCGACAAGATGGGCGCTGCGCTGGCGGTGGAAGACCACGGCTATGAGAAAGAGACCGTGATTCCGCAAGACGCGACGATTTTCTTCCTCGTGGATATGGCGAACCTGAACTGGAACCTGCCGCTCAACAAGAAAGAAGCGACCAAAGCCGGCATCAAGGCCTTGGATTCGTTGTTGCAGACGGGTATGCAGATCAAGCAGGTGCAGATCAACGCCTGGGCTTCCCCCGAAGGCGAAGAGAGCCGCAACCAAAACCTGTCGGACAACCGTGTGAAAACGGCCGAAAAATATTTCACGGACGCTTACAACAAGTATCTGAACCAGCGCGCCCGCGCCATGAAGGTGAAACCCAACAGCATCAAGCAGGACATCGATATGCAGACGCAGTCGATGGGCGAAGACTGGGACGGTTTCCTCGCCGACCTGCGCGCTTCGAGCATCGCCGACAAGAACACGATCATCAACGTGATTTCCTCGCACACCGACAAGGCGACGCGCGAACAGGAAATCCGCAACATGACGGTGATTTATAAGGAAATCGAAGACGACATCCTGCCCTCCCTGCGCCGGAGCGAAATCCACGTGGACTTCCTCGAACCCAAACGTCCGGACGAACAGATTGCCGAATATTCGCTGACCGCGCCCGATTCCTTGAAGCTGAACGAACTGCTTTACGGCGCGACGCTGAACGATGACCCGGCCCAACAGCTGGCCATCTACATGGCGGCCATCCGCATCTTCCCCGACGACTACCGCGCTTACGTGAACCTGGCCAACATCCTGATGAAGGAAGAAAACCGGTTGGGAGAAGCCCAATCGCTGCTGGAAACGGCCAACGGTATGCAGCCGCAGAACGCCCATATCCTGAACAACATGGGCGCCATCGCGCTGGCCAAGGGGGATTTCGACAACGCCAAGTCGCTGTTTGAAAGCGCCGCTTGCGCCGAAGCGCAGGAGAACCTGGGCATCATCGCCATCAAGGAAGGCCGCTACAACGTGGCCGTATCCAACCTGTCGGCCAAGGCCTGCCGCTACAACCTGGCGTTGGCGCAGTTGCTGAGCGGCGACATCGACCAGGCCAAGGCGACGTTGAACTGCATGGAACCGCAGACGGCCGACGGCTATTACCTGCTCGCGGTTTGCGCCGCCCGTCAGGACAACAAGGCCGAAGCCATCGCCGCGCTGACGAAAGCCGTAACCGAGAACGTGACTCTGAAAGCCCAGGCGCGTAAGGACATCGAATTTGCGAAATGGGCCTACGAAACCGATTTCCAGAACGCTTTGCGCTAAACATTTGAGAAGATTAACAAAACCTATAAACAAACCATTTTATGAAAACTGTATCTATTAGCGGTGCTCTCCGTGAGCACGTAGGGAAAAAAGATGCAAGAATCCTGCGCGAAAAGGGTATGATCCCCTGCGTGGTTTACGGCGTAGGCGAGCCGCAGAATTTCTATGCTGACGAAAAGGTGTTGAGCCCGTTGTTCGCCACCCCGGAAATCTGCTTCGTGGAACTCGAACTGAACGGCAACAAACTGCTGACGATTGTACAGGAAGCCCAATTCCACAAGGTAAGCGGCAACCTGTTGCACGTGGACTTCTTCATTCTGTCCGACCACCGTCCCATTACGATGGCCGTGCCCCTCTGCATTGAAGGCAGCGCGCCCGGCGTACTCAAAGGCGGTAAGCTGTACAAGGGTATGCGCAAACTGCGCGTCCGCACGTTGCCGAAACAGATGCCGGAAATGATCCGCGTGGATATCTCCAAGTTGGATATCGCCGACGAAATCAAGGTGCGTGACTTGGCTTCCGACCAGTACGAACTGCTCGAAGCGCCCTCGACGACGGTTGTCATGGTTAAGACGACGCGTAACGTGGTTGAGGCGCCCAAAGCCGAAGCGGCTGCTGAATAAGCTTCCGGTCGGACGACTTACATTTAAAAAAGCGGTTCCGCACAGGGCCGCTTTTTTTGTAGTTTACCCCCTCTGAATAACAGCGCTGGCTCTATCGCAGTGGTCTAAGCGAAACCTCGAAAAAACGCGGCTAAGCGACATTCGGGTGCAGCGCGTTAAAAATCGCACTTGTCTGAGCATCGCAAGATGCGAGTTTGGGCGATTTAGCGCAAGCCCGACCATGCCGCTCCGCGTTTTTTTGGGTGGAGCGAGGCCATTGCGATAAGCTATAGATTGGAACATGATATGGATGACTATAAGGAAAATAAGGTAGAGGCAGCGCGCCGACAGATCTTTGGGTTTGCGCCGCTGATGGACGCTTTGCCGCTGCGG
>CAMWIS010000040.1 GCA_947174375.1 uncultured Bacteroidales bacterium | reverse complement strand
ATCAAGGCGAAACTCTTGGCGAAGGTACCGATATGGAGGTCGATGGCTTCTTCGCAACCGAAATGTTCGCCGATACCGCGACCGTTGGGGCCCATCACGCCGACACCGTGCGCGTCGTCCACCATCAAGCGGAAGTCGTATTTCTTCTTGAGTTCGGCCAAACCGCCTACGTTGCCCGCCTCGCCGGTCATGCCGTAAACCCCTTCGGTAATCACGAGGATACCGCCGCCGGTCTTGGCCACCACTTCCTGGGCTTTCTTAATCATGCGTTCGGCGTCTTCCATATCGTTGTGACGGAACTTGAAGCTCTGCCCCAGGTGCAGACGTTTGCCGTCCATCAACGAAGCGTGGATTTCAGCATCGAAAACAATCACGTCGTGGCGGTCAACCAAAGCGTCAATCGTAGAGACAATGCCCTGATAACCGAAATTATAAAGATAAGCGGCTTCCTGGCCCACAAAGTCAGCCAAGCCCTGCTCCAGCTTCATGTGTTCTTCGGTCTGCCCCGAAAGCATACGCGCCCCCATCGGGTAAGCCAAGCCATATTGGGCGGCCGCTTCGGCATCCACTTTACGCACTTCGGGATGGTTGGCCAGGCCGAGGTAGTTGTTCAGGCTCCAAACCAAACGTTCCTTACCGTTAAACATCATGCGGTTGGAAATGGGCCCCTCCAGCCTCGGAAACATGTAATAGCCGTCGGCATCGTCGGCATATTGTCCCAACGGGCCGAAATTCTTCAGCAGTTTTTCAAAGATATCCACAATCGTAATGTTTTATAAATTATTGATTCCGTTATCAATCGTTCGTCGGTTCGGCTCAACCCGCTACTTTATATTATATAGGTAGTGCGGCGGTATCGGCACCGGAACCTTCTTATCCTGCAAAGATAACATTTTTTGCGTTTTTTTTAAAAAAAGGATGTAGATTTGCAGTCCTTTATTTTGGAAACCATGTACAGTGCACAGAAACCCTCCGCCAAAGTCACGACCCAGACTTTGCGCAAGATGAAAGCCGCCGGCGAGAAAATCGCGATGCTGACGGCTTACGACTATTCGTTCGCCAAACTGCTGGACGAATCCGGCATTGACGTCATTTTGGTCGGCGACTCGGCCGCCAACGTCATGGCGGGCCATGTGACGACGCTACCCATCTCGCTGGATCAGATGATATACCACGGCTGTTCGGTCATGCGGGCCGTCAAACGCGCGCTCGTGGCCATCGACCTGCCGTTCGGCAGTTACCAGGGCGACTCGCGGGAGGCCCTGCGCTCGGCCATCCGCATCATGAAGGAGACGGGCGCCGACTGCGTCAAGCTCGAAGGCGGCCGCGAGGTGGCCGAATCCGTGACCAAAATCCTGTCGGCCGGCATACCGGTCATCGGGCATTTGGGCTTGACCCCCCAGTCCATCAATAAGTTCGGGACGTATGTCGTGCGCGCCACCGGTCAGGAAGAAGCCGACCGCCTGGTGGAAGACGCCCGCCTGCTCGAAGAACTGGGCTGTACGGCCGTCGTGCTGGAGAAGGTGCCGGCCGACCTGGCGGCACGTGTGGCCGGCCTGCTCAAGATTCCGGTCATCGGCATCGGCGCGGGCCCGGGCGTGGACGGCCAGGTGCTCGTCTTGCACGATATGCTGGGCATCACGCAGGGCTTTTCGCCGCGCTTCCTGCGCCGCTACCATAACTTGGCGCAGGAAATCAACAAATCCGTGTCGTCTTACATCGAAGACGTCAAGAGCCTGAACTTCCCGAACGCCAACGAACAATACTGATGTTCACGGCCGACCAAATCCTTTACGAAGACAACCACGTGCTGGCGGTCTGCAAACGGCCGGGGCAAATCGTGCAGGGCGACAAGACCGGCGACGAACCGCTCTCGGAAAGCATCAAGGCCTTTATCGCACAGCGGGACCACAAGCCCGGCAACGTGTTTCTCGGCGTCGTGCACCGGTTGGACCGTCCCGTGGGCGGCGTGATTCTGTTCGCCAAGACGGGCAAGGCGCTGAGCCGGCTCAACCGCATGGTGCAGGAACGGGCGTTCCAAAAGACCTATTGGGCCATCGTGGGACAACGGCCGCCCCAACCCGCCGGCCAACTGACGCACTACCTGTGCCGCGACGAGGCGCGCAACAAATCGTTCGTCTGCCCCGCTACGCGCAAGGACGCCAAGGAAGCCCGCCTGGACTACCGGCTCATCGCCACGGGCGACCGCTATCACCTACTTGAAATTCAACTGCATACCGGTCGGCATCACCAAATCCGCGCCCAACTGGCGGCCATCGGCTGTCCGATCAAGGGCGACCTCAAATACGGCTTTCCGCGCTCGAACCCCGACCAAAGCATCTCGCTGCACGCGCGCCGCCTGGAACTCCTGCATCCGGTAGCGCAGACCCCGCTGCTGATTACGGCCGAACCGCCCGCCGACAAACTCTGGCAGTGCCTCCAAGCGCAGGTTCGGGCCTAAGGGGCCGTATTGCGTTTCCTGTTTTTTTTGCTTAACTTTGCGATTGTAATTCTTACGGATGATGACGGAATTGCCCGCTTTACTCACACGCTTGGAAACCAAAGCGGCCGACTTGCGCCGAAAAGTGGCCGATTTGGAAGTGGAATTGAAGAAAAGCCGCGCCCGTCTGTCCGAACAAGAAGCCAAATTACAGATTTATAAACAGAAAATAAACGATTTAACTAATAGGAACCAGATATTGAAAGTCAGCAGCGCCCTCGCCCGCCCGTCCTCGCAAAAGGGCAACCCGGCGGTTGAGAAGATACTCTCGGAACTGATTGCCGAAGTTGACCGCTGCATAACGCTTTTAGACCGATAAGATGAACGAGATCCCCATTACCGTTACCATCTGCGACCGATCCTATAAACTGACGGTGAAGCCCGAAGACGAAGTGATTTTCCGCGAGTCGGCCAACCGTATCAACGACCGCATCAAGAGCTACGGACAGCACTTTGCGTTCAAGGATTATCAAGATTTGCTGGCAATGGTGGCTCTGCAATATACCTCACGCGCCCTGCGCGAAGAAAGACGTCAAGCGTTCCGGGAGGACGATTTGGGAGACCGCCTCCGGAAACTGGACGAACTCTTATCGCTTTAAGCGTTTAAAGAAAACCGCATCGCGTTCACCAACAGTTTGAAAACTCAACATTTTCAAATTTTCGGGCGGACGCTCAAGCTTGGGAAAGTAGGCTTTATCCCTCTTCGGAGAGACCTTCTTTGAAGGCGAAAGAAACTTGAAAAGGCAGGCAGCCCTATACCTATTATATCAGAGTTTTCCATAACTCTTATGAGCGCATGCGGTTTTCTTTATTTCAATGCGGGTTCCCCAAAACTTCAACATTATGGATTTAAACCTAGCAATCGGGATCGGGCTCGTATTGGCCGGGGCCGTGGTGACTTTCGCCTTCATGCAGTGGGGGCTGAAGAACCGGCGCCGCAAAATCATGGCCGAAGCCCGCGAAAAAGGCGAAGTGCTGCTGAAAGAAAAGGTGTTGCAAGCCAAGGAGCACTTCCTGCAACTCAAAACCGAACATGAACGGGCGGTACAGGAGCGCAACAACAAAGTGGCCGTGGCGGAAAACCGCATCAAGCAGAAAGAGAGCGCGCTGAATCAGAAGAACGAGGAGTTGCAACGCAAGAACAACGAGCTGTCGGCGGTCAAGGACAACCTGAACCGCCAGTTGGAGGCCGTCGGTCAGAAGCAGGCGGAACTGAACAAGCTCCATGCGAAACACATCGAACAGCTGGAAACCATCGCCGGCCTCTCCGCCCAGGAAGCCAAACGGCAACTGGTGGAAGACCTCAAGGACGAAGCCAAGTCGGAAGCCCTTTCCCAAATCAAGGACGTCATCAACGAGGCCAAGCTGACGGCCAATATGGAGGCCAAGAAAATCGTCATCGAGACGTTGCAGCGCACGGCCACCGAACACGCCGTCGAAAACACGGTTTCGGTGTTCAACCTTGAAAATGAAGAAATCAAGGGCCGCATCATCGGCCGCGAAGGCCGCAACATCCGCGCGTTGGAAGCGCTGACTGGCGTGGAAATCATCATCGACGACTCCCCCGACGCCATCATCCTGTCGGGCTTCGACCCCGTCCGCCGCGAAATCGCGCGTCTGTCGCTGCACAAACTCGTTACGGACGGCCGTATCCACCCGGCCCGCATCGAAGAGGTCGTCACCAAGACGCAGAAGCAGATCGAACAGGAAATCATGGAGACCGGCAAGCGGACGTGTATCGACCTCGGCATCCTGAACATGAGCAGCGAGCTCATGCGCATGATCGGCAAGATGAAATACCGCTCCTCCTACGGTCAGAACCTGTTGCAGCACTCGCGCGAAACGGCCAACCTCTGTGCGACGATGGCCGCCGAACTCGGCCTGAACCCCAAAATCGCCAAGCGCGCCGGTCTGTTGCACGACATCGGCAAGGTGCCCGACAACGAACCCGACCTGCCGCACGCCATTTTGGGTATGAAACTGGCGGAGAAATACAAGGAACATCCCGACATCTGCAACGCCATCGGCGCCCACCACGACGAAATGGAGATGAACAACCTGATTGCGCCCATCGTACAGGTCTGCGACGCCATTTCGGGCGCGCGTCCCGGGGCGCGGCGCGAGGTGGTCGAAGCCTACATCAACCGGCTCAACAACCTGGAATCGTTGGCCCTGTCCTATCCGGGCGTCATCAAGACCTACGCCATCCAGGCCGGCCGC
This sequence comes from uncultured Bacteroidales bacterium, assembly GCA_947174375.1. GTDB lineage: Bacteria > Bacteroidota > Bacteroidia > Bacteroidales > P3 > CAMXAS01. Next base: position 6,755 of record CAMWIS010000040.1, on the reverse strand, counting down.
GAACTGCGCGTTATCGTCGGCGCCGACAAGGTTTCCGATAACGAAGCCTGCCAGCTGTCGCTCGACCTGTCGAAGAAGATTCAGGAAGAAATGACCTATCCCGGCCAGATCAAAATCACGGTCATCCGCGAAACGCGGGCGGTCAATTACGCCAAGTAAACGCCCCGGCAACCGGTTCGACCGGCCGAAGCCTCCCTATCGAAAAATTTTTCATAGGGAGGCTTTTTGTTAATAACTTTTTTCGCCGACCGAAATCCCAAGATTTTCAACAACCGGACTACGTTTTGCTAAAATGTCAGAGGCTGTTAATTTGTCATAACCCGAAGCGTATACACTTTGTCGAAACAGGCATTCATCAAGCCAATAATCAAATAATTACAAATAGACGAAAGCAAAATAAAATCCTTATGTTTAATACATAAAAATGAAAATTGCAACCCAGTTTTCAGTTTTTTTTATACTTTTTTTACAACATATTTGCATTCGGTTTCGGTTGTTCATAAATCGACGGACGGAACCGCCGGAAACGGAATACAAGACCAAGGATTACAATAGATTATTGAACAGATAGCAAGAGGGAGTAGAGAATGAACGAGACGGATCTCAATTACAAGGTGGTGTGGGACAGATGTTTAACGTACATCAAAGACAACCTGAAAAGTCCGCAGGCTTTCAAGACGTGGTTTGAACCCATCAAACCGATGAAGCTTGAAAACAGCACGCTGACGATTCAGGTGCCGAGCACGTTTTTCTATGAATGGCTCGAAGAACACTTCATCACGTTGTTGCGCTCCACGATTAAGCATGAGTTGGGACCCGACGGCCGTTTGGAGTACAGTATCGTCATGGATACGACGAACCCCTACGAAATATCCTCTACGGGCGGACACCGGGCGGAGACCAAGAACGCGCCCATCGCGATTCCGGTTCAGCCCAAGAACATTCCGACGCCCTTCCTGATTCCGGGTCTGCAAAAGGCCAAAATCCCCTCCCGCCTCAACGAGAACTATTCGTTCGACAACTTCGTGGAGGGCGACTGCAACCGTCTGGCGCGCGCCGCCGGCTTCGCCATCACGGAGAACCCGGGCAAATCGGCCTTCAACCCGCTGTTCATCTATGGCGACACGGGCTTGGGCAAGACCCACCTGCTGAACGCCATCGGTTTGCAAATCAAGGCGAAATACCCCGACCTGACCGTATTATATGTATCGGCCGAGTATTTCACGCAGCAGTTCGTGGACGCGTGCCGCAACGGCAACTCCAACAATTTCACGAACTTCTATCAGCTTATCGACGTCCTGCTCATTGACGACGTGCATAAACTGGCCGGCCGCGAAGGGACGCAGAACGCGTTTTTCAGCATCTTCAACCATCTCCACCAGTCGCAGAAGCAAATCGTGCTGACGTCGGACAAGGCCCCGGCCAACATGACCGGCATGGAAGCCCGTCTGCTCTCGCGCTTCAAATGGGGCTTGGCCGCCGACATCCATATGCCGGACGTGGAGACGCGTATCGCCATCCTGCAAAAGAAAATCCATGCCAACGGCGTGGACATCCCGGACGACGTTATCGAATACATCGCCTACAGTATCAATACGAACGTGCGCGAGTTGGAAGGCGTGCTCAACTCCCTGTTGGCGCAGTCCATCCTTAACAAGAAGACAATCGACATCGACCTGGCCAAACAGATGATCGACCAGATCGTGCAGAACTCCAAGAAAGACATCTCCATCGACTTCATCAAGAAGGTGGTTTGCGAATACTTCGGCATCCCGGTTTCCGAAATCAACGTGTCGAGCCGCAAGCGGGAAATCGTACAGGCCCGCCAGCTGGCCATGTATTTCGCCAAACAGCACACCAAAAACTCCCTGGCCATCATCGGCATGCAGTGCGGCAACAAAGACCACGCGACGGTGCTTTACGCCTGCAAGGCCGTCAACAACCTGATGGACACGAACAAAACGTTCCGCACCACGGTGGAGGAATTGTCCAAACGCCTCAAAGCGTAACCGGTAGCCCCTACCCCGAACCGTCTGACCTATGGCAAGCCAAACGCTCTACCTGCTGCCGGCCTCCTTGGGCGAGGAAGATTCGGCTTCCGTCTTACCGGCCACTTACCGCGACATCATCGCCCCCCTGCGTTTCTTCTTCGTGGAGGAGGTACGCACGGCCCGCCGCTTCCTGCGCAAGGCCGGCTTTACGGCCGACCTCGACGGGGTGACGTTCGTGCCCGTCAACGAGCACAACCGCCACCTGAGCGTGGACGAAATCCTGCTGCAACAAGACATAGACCTCCGGCAACTGCCCGAACGGATGGGGCTGCTGTCGGAAGCCGGCCTGCCCTGCGTGGCCGACCCCGGCGCCACGGTCGTGGCTTGGGCGCACACCAAAGGCCTGACGGTCAAGCCCATCAGCGGGCCGTCCTCGCTGTTCCTGGCGCTGATGGCCTCGGGGCTCAACGGCCAATGCTTTGCGTTTCAAGGCTACCTGCCGGCCGACCCGGCGGGCCGTCAACAGAAAATCAAGGCCTTGGAAACCCTGTCGCGCCAAAACCACCAAACCCAGATTTTTATCGAGACGCCTTACCGGAACGCCCACCTGTGGGCCTCCGTCGTGGCCACCTGCCGCCCGGACACACGCTTCTGCGTGGCCAAGAACCTCTGTATGCCGCAGGAAGACATCCGCACGATGCGCATCGCCGAATGGAAACAGGCCGGCGCGCCCGACTTCCGCAAGGAGAACGCCGTGTTCCTCCTCTTAGCCGATTAACCCTTACGATACATGAACCCGCCCTTAGCCGAACAGTTGCGGCCGCAACAACTCTCCGATTACATCGGGCAGACCCACCTGATGGGAGAAGGCGCCGTTTTGCAGAAAGCCATCCAATCCGGCACGTTGCCCTCCATGATTCTGTGGGGGCCGCCCGGCGTGGGCAAAACGACCCTGGCCTATCTGATTTCGCTGACGCTGAAACGGCCGTTCTTTACGCTCAGCGCCGTGCAGTCGGGCGTCAAGGACGTGCGCGAGGTGTTGCAGAAAGCGGAGACCTGGCTGGCGGATTCCCTCCGGCAACAGAAAACGCCTTCGCTGTTCGAGACCGCCCCGGCGGCCGAATCGCCGGCCGACCGCCGGCCCGCGCCCCCCATCCTGTTTATCGACGAAATCCACCGGTTCAGCAAGTCACAGCAAGACTCGCTGCTTTCGGCCGTGGAGCGCGGCACCGTGACGTTTATCGGCGCCACGACCGAAAACCCGTCGTTCGAGGTCATCACGCCTTTGCTGTCGCGTTGCCAAGTATATGTATTGCAGTCACTTTCGTCTGACGAGTTGGATTTGCTCATCGCGCGGGCGACCGACTATCTGAAGCGGCAGGCGGGCATCGCCGTGGAGGTAAGGGAGAGCGGCGCGCTCAAACGCATTTCGGGCGGCGACGGCCGCAAACTGCTCAACGCGCTCGACATCGTGGTGTCGCTATTGTACGATGCCGCCAAGACCGACGCGAAGTCCGCCCCCATCGTGCTGACCGACCAAACCGTGGCCGACATCATCCAGCAGAACATCGCCACCTACGACCGCGACGGCGAAAACCACTACGACCTGATTTCGGCCTTCATCAAGTCGATGCGCGGCAGCGACCCGAACGCGGCCGTCTATTACCTCGGCCGTATGCTCGCCGGCGGCGAAGACCCCAAGTTTATCGCGCGCCGTATGCTGATTTTAGCGTCCGAAGATATCGGCAACGCCAACCCCAACGCCCTGCTGCTGGCCAACGCCTGCTTCGACACCGTGCATAAAATCGGCTATCCCGAATGCCGCATCACGCTGAGCCAGACGGCCATCTACCTGGCCTGCTCGCCCAAGAGCAACGCGTCTTATATGGCCATCGACGTGGCCTTGGAGAAAATCAAACAGACGGGCGACCTGCCCGTGCCGTTGCAGATCCGCAACGCGCCCACCTCGCTCATGAAAGACTTGGGCTACGGTCAGAACTACCGCTACGCCCACGACTACGCGGGCAACTTCGCCGACATGGAGTTCCTGCCCGCCGGCCTCGAAGGCTTCCGTTTCTACGACCCGGGCGACAACCCCAAGGAACGGGATATGCGGCAACACCTGCGGCAACTTTGGCAAGAGAAATACGGCTATTAAAACCATCCACCATGACAGCAGAAGAAAAAATCCAACAACTGACCCAACGGTTCTCGGTTTTGGAAGACTGGACCGACCGCTATGCGTTGCTCATCGACCTGGGCAAATCGCTCCCCTTGCTCCCGGACGCGGAGAAAGCCGAAAACCTGCTGATAAAAGGCTGCCAGTCAAGGGTGTGGATCAAGGCCGAACTCAAAGATGGCCTCGTCTATTTCAAGGCCGATTCCGACGCCGTCATCACGAAGGGCCTGGCGGCCCTGTTGCTGGAAGTCTTTTCCGGACAGAGCCCGCAGACGATTTTGGACACGCCGCTCGACTTTCTGGAAACCATCGGCCTGCGCGAACACCTCTCGCCGACACGCTCCAACGGTTTGAACGACATGATCAAACAAATCAAACTCTACGCCCTCGCGTTCAGCCTTAAAAAATGAGGCCTTTTGCAAAAACAGCGGTTTTTTCGTAAATTCGCGCTTTTAAGGCTATTTTTACATGCTCGAACCTTTATACGCGCCGCTGCGCCCCGCGTTGGCGGACGTGGAACATTATATCGGACGGCTGACGCAAAGCGACTTCCCGTTGCTGGAGCAGGTCGGACAGCACCTTTTCAACCGGAAAGGCAAGCAGTTGCGGCCGCTGTTGTTGCTCTACACGCACCGGCTCTTCCAACCCGAGGCCGCCATCGCGGACGAGGCCTTGCGTTGCGCCGCGCTCATTGAAATCCTGCATACGTCCTCGCTTGTGCACGACGACGTCGTGGACGAGGCCGACCGCCGGCGCGGCCAGGCTTCGGTGCGGGCGCTGCTCGGCAACCGGACGGCCGTCCTCTCGGGCGACTACCTGATTTCGAACGCTTTTCTAAAGGCTTTTCACGATGATACCGCTGCCCCGCTTATCCTTTCCATGTTCGACATCATCCGCCGGATGTGCGAGGGCGAGCTGTTGCAACTGCAATACACGGCCAGCCCGGACATGGACGAAAGCGTGTACGGACGCATCATCGCCGGCAAAACGGCCGCGCTCTTCGGCCAATGCGGCTACTGCGGCGCACTGACGGCCGGTGCCACGCCAGAGCAGGCGCAACTCTCGCGGCAGGTGGGCGAAGCGGCCGGCATGGCGTTCCAAATCAAGGACGATTTACTGGATTTGGATCTCGCCGCCGAGGCCAAAGAGGGCAAAACGGCCGGCAACGACCTGAAGGAAGGCAAGATAACGCTCCCCACGCTCTTTTATCTCCGCACGTTGGACGAGGCCGGACGCCGCGCCTTTTTCGAATGGTTGCAACGGCCCGCACAATGGCAGGCCGGCGAGTTGGCGGAACGCTTGGCACAAATCCGCCAAAGCGGGGCGGAGGATTACTGCCGGCAACGCATGGCCGACTATGCGCAACAGGCGCAGGACGCTTTCGCGCGTTTGGGCGTAACCCAACCGCTTTACGAAGAATTATTGAAACTTATTTGTTTGTAATATCATATTGAATACCAATATATGAAATCGTTTAACTTGAAGTGGATTATAGGTGCTGCGTTCGGTCTAACGACGCTCGTACCACGGGGAGTCTTGACCGCCCAAACGGTAACGATCTCCCCCACCGGTGTCGTGTGTGCGGGTGACACCATCAAGGTGACGGCCACGGATGCCAACATCGATGATTTGGTCTTACCGAAAGGCACCCACTGGTCCGGCGACGCCGACAACGCCGTCGCGGGCACCGGCACCAACAGCATCACCAAGCGGTTCTATACCTACCATCCCTATTTGGAAGCGAACCCCACGAGCAATAGTTCGCGGACGTTTGATTTCACGATTCGGTACAAAAACGGCTCCACGAAAACGGTCTCGCAAGCCATCACGGCCAAATCCTGTCCTCCCACGATGAACCCGCCGTCCAACCCGCCCAAAGAGATCAGTTTGGGAGACAAATACAATTTAGGCATCATCTTTTTCGAGTTCACCTTCACCAATCCGACGTCCAATCCGGCGCGTTTGCGTTTCGAACCCGCTTTCAGCCCGGCTCAACCGATCTGTCTTTTCCAACAACGGTTCACGACCGCGAAAAAACAATGGGAAATACGCTATCACGCCATACCGACCTCCGATGCGGATTATGCCATCGATGTCTTTTATAACGAAGGCGATAGCATCCGCAAGATTACGTTCGGGACGACGCCTTACCACATTGCCCTGCAACATCCACTCGGCACGCTGACACCGACAGCGACAAGCTATTGCCCGGGAAACGACCTCGTATTTTCGTTACAGCTGGATGCGTCTTGGCAGAATATCCTGCTCCAGACCGTCGGCAAAGATGAAAGCAAAGTGGGAGGTTGCTTCGACTGGAGCGGTTCCCCTGCACCGGTCACATTCCAGAAGCGGGAGGGTGACAAATATTTCTTCTCCACCACGGCGGCCGGCACCTCCACCGCCGACTACCATTGTGAGTTGTCGGTAAAAATCGCTTACCAAAGCGCCGCTACCAAGCCCACCATCGACACCAGTTTCGACGCCATCTACGATGTGCCTATCCAAAAGGTGGACTTCGGCGAGGCCAAAGGGTTCAAACAGCACGAAATCACCGTATGTCAAGGTAGCGCGCTGGATCCCAGTTT
>CAMWIS010000039.1 GCA_947174375.1 uncultured Bacteroidales bacterium | reverse complement strand
TGCAACAGCCGATAGGGTTCATCGCCCGACTTGCGGTACAGATAAGCCTTGGCTACGGACGCATAGGCCGGTGTCTGCCACTGCACCGCCACGCAGCGTTGTTCGCGCTCCGCCCAAGCCTGCAGGCGGGGCGCCGAAAGCGTAGCTTCGTATTCGCACACATAGGGTTGCGGCGCCCAGACCGTATCGCCCGTGGGGGTCTCCACCGCCAGAGAAAAGCGGTAGCGCGTGTCGAGCGCGCGCCCCTTGGGCAAGGCGTAATAGAGGCTGTCGGTTGTCGGGCGCGCGCCGCCCCCGTCATCCAAACGCCGCCGCGCCACCAACTGCATCTCGCCGCTGTCAACCGCCACATAGAGCGCCCAACTGCTGACATGGGCATCCATGCTGTTGAACCAGCGGAGCTTGATGCGCTTGTCGTCGGCTTGACAGCCGTCGAACAGCGACGGCGCCACCGGATTGGGGCGGTTGGGATAGACCGTGACGGGCGCGCTCGGCTCGGAGAGGTTGCCGTTGCCATCGACGGCCACCACGCGGTAGTAGGCGGCCTGCCACATGAGCGCGTCGATGCTGTCGGTATATACCGTATCGGGGAGCGGGTCGGACTGCAACGTCCACGCGCCCGTGCCGTCGGCGCGGCGGCCTTTGAGGACAAGGTAGCCGGCCACGTCACCGGAGACGGAGGCTTGCCACGTCAGATGCACGCCCCCCGCGGTATCGGCGTAGGCCGTCAGCCCCACGGGCGGCACGGGCGGCACCGTATCGACTTCTTGGTGGAAATAGACGGGCGAATGGCAGACTTCCCCGCGACGGTTGTAGGCCGCCACGCAGAAATAAGACGAAGGGCGGAGGCCACCGGCCGGCACCGCCAGCCGGCGCGTTTTGGGCGGCACCGTCCCCAAGCTGCGGTACGCCCCATACATACTGTCTTTGACAAACACCTCAAAACGCGCCAGGGCTTTCTCCTGCCGGTCGGGGTAACGCCAATCCACCGTGAGCCCCCCTTTCGACGCGGCCGTCACCTGCATAATCTGCGGCGCAGAAAGCCCGGTGGCCTCCGCCTCGCCGGCCACCTCGCCCGTTACGGGGAACCTGTCGCCGAACATATCCACGCCCATGACGCGGTAACGCACGCGACGCCGCCCCGGCAGACTATCGACATAGCGCAATTCCTCGGCGCCCGTCCTGTCGCGCTGCAACACGTCTATCGGATGCGCGTTGCGGACTTCGAAGCCACCGCCGCCCACGGCGCGTTCCACGTAATAGCCCACGCAAAGCCCGCTCCACAGCTTGCTGTCCCAGCGCAGCGTCACGGTCTCGTCGCGGAAATCGGCACTCAGCAACGTCTGCGGCGGCAACAGCAGGCCGGCGTCCCGCCGCAACAGCACGGTGGCCGTGTCGAGCGCCGTATTCGGCACATAAATCCGATAGAGATAGGCGGACGCCCCGCCCGCCCCGCTCAAGCTGTCCCGCCAACCCAACAGCCCCGCACAGGCCGCCGCATAACTGCGGTCGCCTATGAGCAAGGCCATCGCGAAGCGGGTCTGCCGTTGGTCGCGCTCTTGCGACAGCCGGCTGAAACGGCTGCCCTCCGGCCCGATTTCCAGGCTGTCGGCAAACAGCAGTTCGCCCATGGCGGCCGTGTAGAGGTCATCGTCCGCCATCGCCGCAAAGGCCAAGGAGTCGGCCGACGAGAGCGGCGGCCGGCGCCATGCGTAAAAATGCACCGTGTCGGCGCTATAGGCGTAACGCTCCACCACCACGCCCTGCGCCAAAAGTTGTTCCCACTGTTCAGGCGTTTCGGGCGCCCAACGCAGCCAATTCATGCCGTCTTTCATACGGCCGGCCGCATGGAGTGCGGGGGCTTCGGCCGCCCGCCCCATGCCTGCCGCCAGCCCCAACAGGCCGACGATCATCATTAAAATGCCATATCTTTTCATAACCTTTATTGTATTTCGTTTTTCATGCTCACTTCCGCTTCCGACCCTTTGCCGCCGTCCGGCAAGCGGTAGCTGAACCGCATCGGGTATATACCTGCCGGGATAGGCGGGAACGGACGGTTCAACCAATCGCTGTAGTCGGTCGTCAACGCCCGCAGACAGCTCCGACGGCTGGCCGCCACACCCGCCAATACCGACTCGTAATCGAAATGGTAGTGATACGGCAGGTAATACATCCACGGGAACAGATCCGTGCGCCCGTCTTGATAATAGGACGAAACATAGACCGCCCAGTCGGGTTCTATCTCCGGGTGTTCGGGGTTACGCTCGAACGACACCCAGCCGTCGTAGGGGTAGTTCTCATAGACCAACGGATAAATCTGCTTCCGGTAATAGGGTTCCTGCGCCAACAGGGCCCGCGCCTCTATCATCGGGCCGCCGCTCAGCGCGTTGCCGTGCAGTTCGATGTCGTCGAAGCCCTCCGCGGCCTGCATCTCCGCCTGCAGGTAGTGCACGGCCGGCGACGGCTGGTAGCGGCCATCCAGCACCTGGATATAAGGCACGCGATAGACCTGCCGGAACGAGAGGGCGCGCAGTTTCTCGGCCAAGGTTGCATAGCGGCTCGTCGCGAACTCCGCTTTCAGAATCAGTTTGTCGCCCTGCGCCTGCACGGCATCGCCCGTCAGAACGGTTTGGCTCTGCACCAACACGTTGTCGCCGTCGCGCTGCTCGCTGTCGGCCGTGGTCAGACCGCCGGCCGGGGCCGCCTGCCCTTCGGGCGCCACCAAGACGAACTGCATCGTGTAGTGCCGCGACGGCTTCAGGTTAGGCAGATGGAAATTCAGCTGCCGGTCGGCCGTGTTGTAGGTAAAGGCCGCGCGCAACGTGTCGCCGCTGTCGTCAATGAAATACACGCGCTTTTGATAGTCGGCGCCGTCGAACAGATAGCGTTGCCCCATGCCGAGCTTTACCCAGCCGCGCCCGCTCTCGCCCGCATACATATAATGCTGCCCCGGCACCGGATACATCTGCACGATGTTGTGCATCGGGATGCTGTCGGGCGCGTTGCCGGTCGTGAAGCGGTGTTGGCGGTACTCTGTATATACCTCATCCTGTATCGTCTTCAAATCCTGCCACTGGCCGCCCGACTTCTCCTGCGCCCGTATCTTAGCCGTAAACGTGTAGTCCGTATGCGGCGACAAGGCCTCCTGCGGCACCCAACGCGCCAAGCGGTTGTCTTCGTCCCATTCCGTCCGCCCCGCCGTCGTGCCCGCGGCGTTCAGCCCGAATTCATCCAACTTGAACCGCAGATGCGTTTCCTCGCCGTCGAAAACCGCATCCAGTTCTTTTTCCACCGACAGGTTGAAAGCGGCTTGCGGCACCGTGAACACATCCACGTCCGCGGCGGCTTCGGCGGGCCGCATATCGGCGATGACTTCCATGCCGTCGGCCAAACCGCTTTCCACCATCTCGCATTTCTCGCCCAACGAGAATTTGAATCGGCAGTTGCCGCGCAGGAGGCCGCCCAGCACCGAGAAGTTGAGGCCGAAGCCGCCGCCGAAATAGGATGGCCGCGGCAACTGGGCTTCCAGCATGGCCCCCACCTCGCCCTGCAAAACCGTGAAATGTCGCTCTTTCTTGAACAGATTGACCCGCAAGCCGATGGCGCCATACAGATAGGCGTAGGCCTGCCCCGTGGCATACCAGCCGTTCAAGCCCATGACCTCCGACTTGCCGTTGCAGAAAACGCCCTTGTATTGCTTCATGAGGATGTCGAAGCCGATTTCAGACTCAAAACGGCCATAGAGCAGCCAACAATTCAGGTTGCCCGTATTGACGGCCAACGAGCTGCCGAACGCGAAGCCCTTGCCGCCCTGTATCTCCGTCAACGGGCGGCTGTTCAGGCCCGCGGTTTCGTTGTCTTTGAGCAAACGCCTCAGTTTGGACGGCAGCGGCGGCATGGCCGGCAATTCGTTGCCCGTCACGAAATAGCTGTCGGTCCGTACATTGAGCAAGCCCAAGTCCATCTTGATGCCGAGCCGGTGGTCGGGATGCCCGACGTGGATGAACCATTTGGGCTGGGAAAAATACATTTCGCAAGCCCCCACGTGGCCGTCCGAGCCCACGCCCTGTATGAGCCCCATTTGCAGATAGGTGTCGAACAGGCCGTAGAACGATCGGTTGTTTTGGTCGTAGGTCAGGAGCGCGGTGGCCGTAAACGCGGCGTCGGCCGTGGAGGCCTTCCGCATCTTCTCCCACTTCGTGCTGTCGGCTTCCAAGGCCTGCGTTATTTTATTGCCCAGGTTGGCCAAGCCCGCCAATTCGGTCTTGTTCATCAATTTGGCCACGCCCTGAAAACTGATATGGTCGAGGCCGCCGCCCTGCAAGACGCCCACGCTCAACGCCACGTCGGCCTGGAACAAGTCGGGATTGCCCTGCGTCGAGAGTTTGCAGAACGCCTTGACGCCCAAACCCTTCGCACTGTCCGGCACATAGCGCACGCCTGTCACCGTCAGGCGTTCCCCGTAGTTCGCACCCTCTTTGTCGGGTTCCATGCGCATATGCTGATAGGCGCCACCGCCTATGCCGGAAATTTGAAAGCCCGGATAGACCATCATGCCCGCGCCGCCGAAATCGGTCAGGATATCGGCATACCAATAGCGGTACGAGGGCATGGAACCGAACATTACGTTGGCGTCGAGGCCGAATTTCAGGCCCGTTTTCATGTGGAAGCCGAGTTCGCCCTTAAAGCCGTCGCCATAGTTCTTGTCGTCTTCGAAAAACGTGGCCGCCCCTTTGAGCGCGAAGACCGGCGTACCGATATCCACCTTGAGTTTGTCGATATGGAAGCCGGCGAACGCCCAGTGCATGGCCGTGTCGTTTTTATGGTCTTTGAGCGTGGAATGTATCGAAAATTCCAAATCGCCGGCGTAATTGACCCGCCCGCCGCGCGGTGCCAAATCCACCTTCATGCCGAAGCCCAAGCTGGATTTCCAATCCTTGAAACTGAAACTGACTTTATCTAACGAAACCGGGAAATGGCTGATTTTGGCGTTCTGTTTGAGTTCGAGTTTGCCGATTTCCAGATAGGGCTCGCGGTTGCTGACCTTGAGGTTCGAAAACGCGATTTCGCCGAGTTGGAACTTGCCCTTCGGCTGCTTGGCATCCGCGCCGGCGGTATCCGACGCGCCGCCCTTGGCCGTAGGATCCAGCACCATTTTGCCGGACAGGTTGGCCGTAAGATGCACCGACGTGTCCGACGCTTTCTTATCCACTTTGATATACGAAGTGGCGAACAGTTCCACGTTCAACGACTTCCACAGGTCGAAGCTCATGCGCTCGCCTACCTTTACCTTCATGTCCCAGCTGCCGTCGGTCTTAAAATCGACCGTATAGCCGAAACTGTTGCGCGTGCTGACGGGCAGGCTGATGTCGCCCTGCATCTTGCCTTCCTTGATGCGGTTGGCCACGATGCGGATATCGACCTCATCCACCGAAAACCGCCACGAGTCGAGCAAGCCCTTGTTGATTTGCAATACGTCCTTGGCTTGCAGCAGGCCCGAAAAACCGTTTTCATCCAACCACAGCCGTTCGGCGCCGAACACCGGACTGCCGCCCAACTTCTCTTCGTTTTTAACATAGGTGGGGAAATGTACGTAGAAATCCTCTATATACAAGCCCGTCCACGCCTCCGGGAAGCCGTCGTAGAGTTTGGCGCCGGGATAACGGTAGTAGTCCATGGCCGGCGCGTTTTCTCCGGTGCTGAAATCGAATACGGCGCGCTTGGCCTCAAAGCGCCAGTCGGGCAAGGCCGTGAGCGCGAACTCCGGCACCTCCACGTCGGCCATGATGCGGTCCAAGCCGCTGGCCCGGCACGAAAACGGAATCTCCAACTCTCGGTTATCCAACGGTTTGCCGTTGAATACCGGCTTGGCGTAATCGGACGAGACGATGACGCGGCCATTGACCTGCATCTCCTCAAAGCCCTCGCAGCCGACGATGGCATAGGTGGGCGGCAGATCGCCCCGCTTGCGCGCCGGGTCAAGCACCAACCGGAAGGCGCCGCCCTTACCGCCGATATTCACTTCCGAGAGCAAGGCCAGCTTCAGGTCGCCGACAAAGCCGCCCTGCGCCGAAATGCGGACGTCCTCGCTGCCGAAATAGAGCGTCAGGTTGCCGCCCTCGTAAGACGGCGTCGTGAGCCGGAGAAAGACCGTCAAATCGGTATAGTCGGGCCCGAAGGTGGCTTCGGTCACCAACAAATCGCAAGCCGTCTGCCCGATTTTGGTCTGCAAGCCGACGGGCAGCGACTGCAACTCGCCCACCGTCAACAAGCGCGTGCGCGAGAGGTAATCGTCGAAGCGATCGAAATAGCCCAACACTTCGGTCTTGACGCGCTCCCAAAAGTCGGAAAGCCCGTCGCCCTCCGCCGCCGTCTCCTGCGCGGCGGCCGTGCCCCGGCCCAACAGGCCGAGCCATAAAACACAGGCCGCGACAACGCCCCAAAGCCGCCGCCAACGCCTGATTCCTGCTACCTTATCCATAATCCCATGTATTTATACGGTTTATGGACGCAAAGGTAGCGGGGCACGGCCGCCGCGCCAACGGAAAATCCTTAAAAAATCCTAATATATGCGGAGATTCTTAAAAAATCTTAAAAACGGAGGGCGGCGCCTCGGCAAACGAAAACGGGCGGTCTCCTCTCGGAAACCGCCCGTCTGAAGGCCCGAACCCGTCGGGTCACACGGAATACTAGTAAAGGAAGCTCAGCAAGATACCGGCGGCCACAGCCGAACCGATAACACCGGCCACATTCGGGCCCATGGCGTGCATGAGCAGATAGTTCGTCTTGTCGTATTCCAAACCGACCACTTGGGAAACACGCGCCGAGTCGGGCACGGCCGATACACCGGCGTTACCGATAAGCGGGTTGATTTTGTTGTCGCCCTTGAGGAACAGGTTGAAGAACTTGACGAACAGAACGCCGCAGGTGGTGGCGATCACGAACGACAACGCACCCAACACGAAAATCAGGATGGATTTAGGCGTCAGGAAGGACGTCGCCTGCGTGGACGCACCTACGGTCAAACCGATCAGAATCGTCACCACATCGATCATCGGGCCGCTGGCCGTGTTGGCCAGACGCTTGGTAACGCCGCTTTCCTTGAGCAGGTTGCCGAAGAACAGCATACCCAACAAAGGCAGACCCGTCGGTACGATAAACGTCGTGAGCAGGATGCCGACAATCGGGAAAATCACTTTCTCGGTCTTGGTGACGGCACGCGGCGGACGCATCCGGATAACGCGTTCTTTCTTGGTGGTCAACGCCCGCATGATAGGCGGTTGGATAACCGGTACCAAAGCCATGTAGGAGTAAGCCGACACGGCGATGGCCCCCATCAGGTCAGGCGCCAGTTTGGACGAGATAAAGATGGCCGTAGGGCCGTCGGCACCGCCGATGATACCGATGGCACCCGCTTCCGCCGGCGAAAAGCCGAGCAGCAAGGCCACCGCATAGGCGAAGAAGATGCCGAACTGAGCGGCCGCGCCCACCAGCATAAGCTTCGGATTGGAAATCAAGGCCGAGAAGTCGGTCATGGCCCCGATGCCCAAGAAAATCAAGGGCGGGTACCAGCCGTTCTGCACCCCGTGATAGAGGATGTTCAACACGGAGCCTTGTTCGTAAATACCGATTTTAAGCCCCGGATAGAACGGGATATTCCCGATAATCATACCGAAGCCGATAGGAATCAACAGCATGGGTTCGAATTCCTTGGCAATGGCCAAGTAGATGAACAGCAAGCCCACGCAGATCATAATGAGGTGTCCCCACGTCACATTGGCGAAAGCCGTGTAATCGAGGAACTGGCCCATCTGAGCCATAATGAATTGGAGAAAACTCGCTTCTGACAACATACGTTACCTCCTATTCCATTACGATCAGGACGTCGCCTTCCATAACGGCATCCCCTTTACGTACCTTGATGGTCTTAACCACGCCTTCCTTGTCGGAATCGATGTTGTTTTCCATTTTCATGGCTTCCAGCAACAGCAGGTGCTGGCCAACCTTAACCGTATCGCCTTCCTTGACCATGACGTCGAGCACCGTACCGGGCAGCGGCGACTTGATTTCGGCCGTGGCGCTGGCGGCGTTGGTGCGGGCGTTCGTCGCATCGCCCTCGGTGGAGGGAACCGCAACGGAGCGCATGAGCTTGGGCGTCTTCGTCTGCTTGATTTCCTTATCTACCTTAACCTCGTAGGGCGTACCGTTCAGGTTGAGCTTGATCGTCTGATCCTCCACGCTGTTGATTTCCACTTCGTACTGGGTGCCGTGGATCGTGAATTTATAATTTTTCATAGTGTTTATTTACCGTTTTTGATTTGAAAATAAGGATTCATGCCATACAGCTTGGAACTCCACGGCGAATAGGTGCGCGATACTTTCTCTATCGTCAGAATCGTGTTCTCTTCGTCATGCAGCTCGCTTTGGTACATATAGATGGCCGCCGCGATAGCCGCATAGACGTCGCCGCTCAGGTCTTCGCCCTTGGGAATCGAAGCCTTGATGGCCGCCTTGTCGCCGCCCGTCGCCTTCTGTTCGGCTTTCACCGCACGCCAGTGGTTGAAGGCCATGATGCCTTTGCCCAAAGACTTGAACGCGACATAGAGCAACACCAAACCGAAGAACACCACCGAAATGGCGATGAGCATCAGCGCCACGCCGTGCGGGTCGTTCTTCTGCATCTCTTCCGCCTTTTTGGGTTTGAGGTAGTGGAAGTTGAGGTCAGGATGGAAGACCAGGCTTTCCAAGCCGGCCGCCGCATCCAATACCGTCACGTCGTAACCCAAGCCGTTTTCGCCCGCTATATACAGTTCGCGCGCTTCCGGGTCATAGCTGAACGCGAAAGCGTTGCCGGCGAAATAGAAGCGTTCCACTTCCTCGCCCTGCAGGTTCAGAACCGCCAGATAGCAGGAATCCCGCTGCGTGGCCAGAATAACGATATGACCGTCGTAAACCGCAACGCTCTGGGGGCGGTAAATATTGACCACATCATGCCTGCCGGCTACGCGGTCGGCGATGAAACGTTCACGGAACGTCATCGTGGCGCCGTCGTAGGCGATAAGGTCCACCGCGTTTTCAACGGAGTTGATGCCGACGAAAATCTGGCTTTCCTTATCGAAGGCGAAAAGTTGAGGAATCAGCGGGTCGGCAAAACCGACCGCCTGCACGGAGGCCTCCGCTTCGGAAGCGGGGGCGGCGGCCGCCTGCGTCGGCAGCGAGGCTGCCAGCGCGCAAACGACCGTCCAAACGATCAAAAATTTCTTACTGTTCATTTTTCTCGCCTGTTTAATGTTACAACGGAATATTGGTGTGCTTCTTAGGCGGAACAGTGTCTTTCTTCGTGGCCAAAGCCTTGAGCGCACGGATGATGCGGAAACGCGTGTTGCGCGGTTCGATGACATCGTCGATGAAGCCGTAGCTGGCCGCGTTGTAAGGATTGGCGAACTTGTTCTCGTATTCGGCCGTCTTCTCTTCCACGAATTTCTGACGCGCCTCGGCATCGGTGATTTCCTTCACTTCCTTGCCATACAGGATGGAGATAGCGCCGGAAGCACCCATAACCGCGATTTCGGCCGACGGCCACGCGTAGTTGATATCGCCGCGCAGCTGCTTGGAGCTCATAACGTCGTGCGCACCGCCGTAGGACTTGCGCAACGTAATCGTCACCTTGGGCACCGTAGCTTCACCGTAGGCGAACAGGAACTTGGCGCCGTGGATGATGATGCCGCCGTATTCCTGGGCCGTACCGGGCAGGAAGCCGGGAACGTCCACGAGCGTAACGATGGGGATGTTGAACGCATCGCAGAAACGCACGAAGCGCGCGCCCTTACGCGAAGCGTTGATATCCAAAACGCCGGCGATGTACTTGGGCTGGTTGGCCACGATACCGACCGACTGGCCGTTGAAACGGGCGAAACCGACCACGAGGTTCGGCGCATAGTGACGGTGTACTTCCATAAACTCCTGGTCATCGACGATGGCGTGGATAACGTCCAAAACGTCGTAGGGCTTATTGGGGTTGTCGGGAATAATCGTGTTGAGGCTGTCTTCGAGACGGTCGATGGGGTCGGTGCAGGGCACCACCGGCGCTTCCTCGAGGTTGTTGGACGGCAGGTAGTTGATGAGCTTACGCAGCATCATGATACCTTCCTGTTCGCTATCCACCACGAAATGCGCCACGCCCGACTTGGAAGCGTGAACCATCGCGCCGCCGAGCTTGTCTTCGGTCACGTCCTCGTTGGTAACGGTCTTGACCACCTTGGGGCCCGTCACGAACATATAGCTGTTCTCTTTCGACATCATGATGAAGTCGGTCAAAGCGGGCGAATAAACCGCACCGCCGGCGCAGGGGCCGAAGATGGCCGACAGCTGGGGCACGACGCCGGAAGCCAAAATGTTGCGTTCAAAAATCTCGGCATAGCCCGCCAAGCTCTGTACGCCTTCCTGGATACGGGCGCCACCCGAGTCGTTGATACCGATAACCGGCGCGCCGGCCTTCATGGCCATATCCATCACCTTGCAGATCTTCTTGGCGAAGCTTTCGGAGAGCGAACCGCCGAAAATCGTGAAGTCCTGCGAGAACACATACACCAAACGGCCGTCGATGGTACCGTAGCCGGTAACGACGCCGTCGGTGAGGAAACTCTGTTTTTCCATACCGAAGTCGTGGCAACGGTGGGTAACAAACATATCGAACTCTTCGAACGAGCCTTCGTCCAAAAGCAGTTCCAAACGTTCGCGCGCCGTGAGCTTGCCCTTGGCGTGCTGCGAATCGATTCTCTTCTGACCGCCGCCCAATCTGGCCTGGGCGCGCTGGTCGAGGAGCAGCTTGATTTTATCTTCAAATGTCATGATACGAACGGTTATTTAGTGATTATTTCTTTCCGCAAAATTCGGTGAGTACGCCCTTGGTCGATTTCGGGTGCAGGAAGCCGATCTGCAAGTTCTCGGCGCCTTTGCGCGGAGCCTTGTCAATCAGTTGAACGCCCTTGTCGGCGGCTTCGTTCAAAGCCGTAGCCACGTCTTCCATCGCGAACGCGATATGGTGTACGCCCTCGCCTCTCTTTTCGATGAACTTGGCGATGGTGCCTTCGGGGTCGGTCGATTCGAGCAGTTCGATTTTCGTCTGACCTACCTGGAAGAAAGCCGTCTTGACCTTCTGGTCGGCCACTTCTTCGATGTTGTAGCATTCCAGGCCGAGAACGTCCTGATAATACTTGATCGCTTCGTCGAGATTCTTAACCGCAATCCCGATGTGTTCGATATGCGTCGGTTTCATAGTATTGATATTTAATTAGTTAATATGCAAATTTTTAAAGTCGCAAATTTAAGAAAATTCCGACGGATTAGCAAGCGGTTGTTTCAAGAGGACATCCATACCGCCACACGCAAAGCGCACGATGCCCCCAATAGGCACGAAACAATTTTGAACCAACAATTTAAATGAAATTAACCCGAGGCGAACCACCTTTTCTAAGACG
>CAMWIS010000038.1 GCA_947174375.1 uncultured Bacteroidales bacterium | reverse complement strand
TTCTGCGGCCAGTTCCACTTCCCGACGGCCTTTACGCCCAACGACAACCGCGTGAACGACACTTGGGGCGCCATCAGTTCGGCCGCAGACGAGGACATGGCCGAATTCGACCTGATGGTGTTCGACCGCAACGGCAAGAAGGTCTTCCACGGCAAACGCATTTCCGAGCAATGGGACGGCCGGTACAAGGGCGAGCTCTGCAAGCCGGGTCTCTATATGTATTCGTTCAAGGCGGTGGAAAAACTGGAGGGTATCAAATACCAGACCAACGGCACGGTGACGATTGTACAGTAACCGGTTACGGTCGGGGCGCGGCAAAAAAAACGCCCCGACCGCACAAAAAATTTGGAGAGAACAAATTTTTGTGTTACTTTTGCAGCCTTGTTTGCCCAGGTGGTGGAATTGGTAGACACGCTACTTTGAGGGGGTAGTGTCGGTTACGACATGCAAGTTCGAGTCTTGTCCTGGGCACCCCCTACAAACGATAGAAACCGGCAACGGTTTTTAGCCCGAATGGCGGAATTGGTAGACGCGCTAGTTTCAGGGACTAGTTCCCGCAAGGGAGTGCAAGTTCGAGTCTTGTTTCGGGCACCAAAAAGAAAAGGTTGGCACAAAGCCAACCTTTTCTTTTTTACCCCTAAGCGTGTCAGGCGGCCCGGCTGACTATCGGTTACCGGATAGCCAGGCTGACTGTCAGCGAGCGGAGCTCTAAAATGCGTTCAACCCTGCCGTCAACAACGCTATCTGTCAGCACGCGTTTTAGGTGTAGCGAGCGACAGATCAGACTGGCGAGCGAGCGACAGATCAGGCTGACGTGTCAGCGAGCGGAGCTCTAAAATGCGTTCAACCCTGCCGTCAACAACGCTATCTGTCAGCACGCGTTTTAGGTGTAGCGAGCGACAGATCAGACTGGCGAGCGAGCGACAGATCAGGCTGACGTGTCAGCGAGCGGAGCTCTAAAAAAGCGCTCATCCTTGCTAAATCGAAGCCATCAGTTGCCCGCTTTTTTAGGTGTAGCGAACGACACGTCAGCCGGTCGTTCCCCACAGTACAGCCGCCCTTGCCAAGTCCCGCGCTCCCGCATCCGCGCCACAATCCGTTCGGCCACCCGCTCCGACCGCAGCCCGAAAGCCGGGCCGCCCAGAAAACGCGGCGGCACCTCCCCCGCCAACCGCTCGATGCGGATATGCGGTGACAGCCGCTCCAAGAAATCCACGACCAGTTCGACGTATTCATCCACCGTAAAGAACGAAAACCGCTCCGGATGCGCCGCGTATTCGGCCGCCATGGCCGTATGCTTGATAATCTGCAACTGGTGCAGTTTGAGTGAATCCAAGGCCGGCAGTTCCGACAGCAAGGCCGCCTGCGCGACCATATCCGCGCGACTCTCGCCCGGCAACCCGAACATGAGGTGCCCGCCGCAGGCAAGGCCATGCGCGGCCGCACGCCGGTAGGCATCACGCGTGCAGGCCATGTCGTGCCCGCGGTTGATGCGGCGCAACGTGGCGTCGTAACAGCTCTCGATGCCTATTTCCACCCGCACGTAGCACCGCCGCGACAAATCGGCCAGATAAGCCAGCGTCCCGTCGGGCAGGCAGTCGGGCCGCGTGCTGACAATCAGCCCTTCGACGCCCTCCACCGACAAGGCCTCCTCATAGCGGGCCTTCAAGACGTCCAAGGGCGCATACGTATTGGAATAGGTTTGGAAATAGGCCACATAGCGGGAGGCCTTGCGGTAACGCCAGGCGTGGAACCGCTTGCCCTCCTCCAACTGGGTGCGGATGTCGCCCACCCGGCGGCAATACGACGGATTGAAGGCCGCATTGTCGCAATACGTACAGCCGCCCACCCCGCAACGGCCGTCCCGGTTCGGGCACGTGAAGCCCGCATGGACCGACAGTTTCTGCAAACGGCTGCCGAAGGCTTTCTTGCAGTCCTCGGCGTATGAACGATAAGGTAATTCCATGGTGCAAACAGCTGGAAACGGAAAGCCGCCGAAACCGCCCCGCTTTGCCCGAGGACGGTTCCGACGGCCGATGCATCCGGTGGCTTTAAGCCGGCCTTAAGCCGGATCTTCCACCGATACGATTTCCATTTCGAAAATCAGCGTCGAATAGGCCGGAATCGGGCCCAGGTCGCGGTCGCCGTAGCCCAACTGGAACGGGATAATCAACGTGGCCTTGTCGCCCTGACGCATCATGAGCAGGCCTTCGTCCATGCCCAAAATCATCTGACCCGTGCCGGCCATCGTGGACAGGGGTTCATAGTTGCGCATCGGATGGAACAGGCCGTTCTCCTCGGCCACTTCCTTGATGCTCGTGTCGAAGATGGTTCCGTCCAGCAGGCGGCCCACATAGTGGAACTTGACGGGCGAGCCCTGTTGGATGGCCTTGCCCTTGCCCGCCTGGGTGCGGATGAAATACAGCCCGTCGGAGGTGGGTTCTACGTTCAGGCCGTTTTCTTGCAGATAGGCCGCAATCGCTTCCTGCTGCGCCATGTCGGCCTCGGCCATTTTGGCTTCGAGATAAGCCGGGAAATCCGCTTCGGCCACGATTTGTTCTACCTTGATGACATAGCTCAACGTTTCCTTGACGATTTCAGGCAACTGCATCCCGCGCGCCCGGATCGAGTCGGCCTTGATATTGAAACGCGCGCTGTCGCCTTCGTGCAACAGGCGGACGCCTTCCTGCAAGTCGCCCTTGAATTCCGGTTCGCCCACCTGGATAATCGGGGCCGGCTTGCCGGCGTTGGTCATCAGGACGGAGTCGCCCACCGTAATCCACATCTCGCCGATGATGTAATCGCCCGTTTCCGGCGTCATCTTACCTTCGCCGCGTTTGAGCATCTTGTAGTCCACCTTGCCGCAGGCCGGGAGGAGCACCAGCGCGGCCAGGCACATCAGCCCGCCGGCTACGCTAAATCTGTTTCTTTTCATATGCTTGTTGTTTTTTATTTTCGTTTGACGTAAACGCCTTTCACTTCTATATCGTACAGCAACGTGGCGTGCGGCGGGATGCGGTCGCCGTCGCCCGACAGCCCGTAGGCCAGGTGCGAGGGCACGATGGCGAAGGCTTTTTCGCCGCGCCGCATCAGCAGCAGCAATTCCGTCAGCCCCGGTTCGCCCGTCTCCGCGCCGACCACCCAGCGCCGCAGGCCGTCCGTTTCGGACGAAGCCAAAAGCGTGCCGTTGAGCGACGTGAGCGTATAGGCCAAATCGACGGCGTCGCCGCGCGTGATGGCCGCGCCGGCCGGACAACGTTCGTAGATATCGTAATACAGCCCGGTGCCGCTCTGTTGCAACGCTTGGCCGCGCCGCGCCACAAACGCCTCTATCTCCTGCTTCTCTTGCTCTTTGAGTTGCAGATGCACGGCCGTAAGGTCTTCCTCGGCCGGCGCGACCCACCGCCCCTGCGGTTGGGGCGCCGGTTCATGCCGGCAGGCCGTCAGCACCGCCGTCAGGAGGCCCGCCAACGTCCACGCCCACCGTTTACCGTGCCGCAGCGCTTTCATATCAGCGGCCGCGGTTTGACGGCCCGTTTCGGGCGGATTTCCGTTTCGTAAAAGGCCGGTATCAGGCGTTCGAAACGCGCCAGCGTCTCCGGCAAGCCGTCGTAGGAACTGCCGCCGGCCGCGTTCTTATGGCCGCCGCCCTCGAAATGCTGACGGGCGAACACATTGACATCCACATCGCCTTTGGAACGCAACGACACGCGGATCCGGTTCTTGCGCTGCGTGAAAAAGGCCGCGAACGAAATGCCCTCTATGCCCAAGGCGTAATTGACCACGCCTTCCAAATCGCCGGTACGGTAATGGAAACGCTCCATCTCTTCCAGGCTCAACGAGAGATAGGCCGTGCCGTAGGCCGGCATCACGACGAGTTTTTCGTGGAGGCAATAGCCCAACAGCCGCATACGCGATTCCGAGAACGTATCGAAAATCGTGCGGTGGATGCGCACGGTATCGGCCCCCTTTTCGATGAGCGCGGCCACGATGCGGAACAGCCCGGCGTGGCGGCAGGCGTAGCTGAACGAGCCCGTGTCGGTGCTGATGCCCGCATAGAGGCACGAGGCCACGCGCCGGTCGATGAGGGCGGTATCCAGCTCGGCCTCCACGGTCTTATACAGTTCCTCGCAGGTTGAAGAAACGCCCGTTTCCGTAAAGCAGAGGTCGAATTCGTGACGGGCCGGCCCGATGTGGTGGTCGATGAGCACCTTGAACGCCCGGCTCTGCGTCAGGGCCGGCGCAATGACATCGGTGCGCCCGATAGACTGGAAATCCATGCAGAAAATCAAATCCGCCCGCGCGATCAAGGCCGCCCCCTTGTCGGGATGTTCGGCATAGGCGATGGCGGAACCCTCCGGATCCATCCATTTCAGGTTCCGGGCGTAGGCGTTCGGATACATCACGTCGGCCGGCTTGCCCATGTTCGCCAACAAGTATTTCATGCCCATCGTCGCGCCCACGGCGTCGCCGTCCGGATTGTAATGGCCGACGATGACGATGTGGGAGGCACGTTCGATCGCCGTTCTCAAATCCATATTCTTCTGTTCCATACACTTGCTATAATGACGCCGGCCAATGGGCCGCACGCCGCTGCGGTCAGGCGGTAAACCGTTGCAAGACCGTATCTATCAGTTTATTCATGCCGGGATGGTAGTCTTGGCTGAACGTCTTGTCGGCGCGGTTGGCAATCAGCAGGCAGACGGTCAGCGTCTTGTGCCCCAAACTGCGGCCGAGGCCGTACAGCGCGGCCGTTTCCATCTCTAAATTGGCGATTTGGTGACAACCGTCGTCGAACGTCGCCAAAAGGTCGTTCTGCGCCGGCACCGTATTGGGCAGCCGCACGACGCGCCCCTGCGGCCCGAAGAAACCGGGCGCGGTGGCCGTGATGCCGCGGTACATATCGTAGCCGATACGCTGCATCAGCTCGTCGGAGCAGGCCACGACATAGGGCGCGGCCAAGCGTTCCGGCCAGCGGACGTGCGCGCGGATGGCGCGCTCCAAGTCGCGGTCGAACACGCTCTCGTCCACGGCGTAGTAGTTCAGCAGCCCGTCCAGCCCCAAGCCGTGCGTGGCGGCGCAGAAGCCGTCCACGGGATATTCGTGCCGCAGGCTGCCGCTCGTGCCGATACGCACCATCTCCAACGTCTTATGCACCGGCTTGGGCACGCGCTTCTGCAAGTCCACATTGGCCAGCGCGTCCAGCTCCGTCACCACGATGTCGATGTTGTCGGCACCCATACCCGTGGAAATGACCGAGATACGGCGACCGTTCAGCCGCCCCGTATGCGTCACGAGCTCGCGGTTCCGCACCTCGACCTCCACTTCGTCGAAACGGCGCGACACCTCCGGCACACGGCCCGGATCGCCCACCAGGATAATCCGGTCGGCCAACTGCTCCGGTTGCAGGCGCAGGTGATACACGCTGCCGTCCGCGTTCAGCGGCAGTTCGGAAGGGGGAATACAGGCGGTATTCATATTTCAGCGTTCTGAATAGGACTTATTTGTACGGACAAATATAACACAATATTTAAAATATGTCAGCATTTTTCACTACCTTTGTCCGTTTGTGCTTTTTACACACGCTTACATCATTCATCCATTATGAGGGAGTACGATTTCAGAGACATCGAACAACGCTGGCAAGCGTATTGGGACCAGCACGGCACGTTCAAGGCCGAACAGCCGTCCGACAAACCCAAATACTATGTATTGGATATGTTCCCCTACCCGTCGGGGGCCGGTCTGCACGTGGGCCATCCGCTCGGCTATATCGCCAGCGACATCTACGCGCGCTACAAACGGCTCAAAGGCTTCAACGTGCTGCATCCGATGGGCTTCGACGCCTACGGCTTGCCGGCCGAACAATACGCGATTCAGACCGGCCAGCACCCGGCCGTGACGACCGAGGAGAACATCAACCGATACAAGAAGCAGTTGCGCGGCATCGGCTTCTCGTTCGACTGGGACCGCGAGGTGCGCACCTGCGACCCGGCCTATTACAAATGGACGCAGTGGGTGTTCCTCCGCCTGTTTGAATCGTGGTACGACAAGACGTTGCGGAAGGCGCAGCCGATAAGCCGCCTCGTGGCAATGTTTGAAAAAGAGGGCAACGCGCGGGCGCAAGAGATTGCGGCCTGCAACCCGCAAGCCGTTTTCAGCGCGGCCGACTGGGCCGGCTACGACGAAAAGCGGCGGCAACAGGCGTTGATGCCCTACCGCTTGGCCTACCTGTCCGACACGATGGTGAACTGGTGCCCGAAATTGGGCACGGTGCTCGCCAACGACGAGGTCGTGAACGGCCTCTCGCAGCGCGGCGGCTATCCGGTGGAACGCAAACGGATGCAACAGTGGCAGTTGCGCATAACGGCCTATGCCGACCGTCTGCTGGACGGCCTGGACGGCCTGCAATGGAGCGACGCGCTCAAAGAGATGCAGCGCAACTGGATCGGCAAGAGCCACGGCGCCACGCTGTCGTTCGCGCTCAAAGACCGCACGGACAAACTCGACATCTTTACCACGCGGCCCGACACGCTGTTCGGCGTCAGCTTCATGGTACTCTGCCCCGAACACGAGCAAATCGCCTCGCTGACGACCCCGGCGCAGAAAGTGGCCGTGGACGCCTATCTCGATGAAGTCAAGCACCGCACCGAACGCGAACGTCAGGCCGACGTCAACCGCGTCAGCGGCGTGTTTACGGGTGCCTACGCCATCCATCCGTTCACGGGCGCGGAAGTGCCCGTTTGGATTTCCGACTACGTATTGGCCGGCTATGGAACGGGCGCGATTATGGCCGTGCCGGCGCACGACGCGCGCGACTACCGTTTCGCCCGCCATTTCGACCTGCCGATTACGGCCGTCGTGGCCGGCGGCGACATCACCCAAGAAGCTTACGAGACCAAAGACGGCGTCATGATCAATTCCGACTTCCTCAACGGATTGCGCGTCAAGGAAGCCATCGCCGCCATGGTGCAGGAAATCGCCAAACGCGGCCTGGGCACGGCCAAGACGCTCTACCGTCTGCGCGACGCCATCTTCAGCCGCCAGCGGTACTGGGGCGAGCCCTTCCCGATTTACTATAAGGACGGGATGCCCTACGCCTTGGACGACGCGGAGTTGCCGCTCCGCCTACCCGAAGTGGACCGCTACCTGCCGACCGAAGCCGGCGAACCGCCGCTGGCCCGCGCCAAGAACTGGGTCAACAAAGACGGCTATCCGTTGGAAACCAATACAATGCCCGGATTTGCCGGCTCCAGCGCGTACTTTTTGCGCTATATGGATCCGCACAACGACCAAGCCTTGGTTTCGGCCGAAGCCGTCAACTACTGGGGGCCCGTTGACCTCTATATCGGCGGCGCCGAACACGCGTCGGGCCACCTCATCTACTCGCGCTTCTGGCACAAGTTCCTGTTCGACCTCGGCTTGGTCAATACCGAAGAACCCTATCAGAAACTCATCAACCAAGGGATGATCCAAGGCCGCAGCAGCTTCGTCTATCGGCTCAACTACGCGGCCTATCAGGCGTTTTTGGCCGAGAACCCCGCCTATCCGGGGCTGACGGGCGTTTCGGCGCAGGACATCGCGGACGGCAAACGGCTGATTTTCGTATCGAAGAACATTCCGGAACGCGCGCGCTTTACCGACCCCGTCCACGCCGACATCCATATCGTGGAGAACGACGTGCTGGATATGGACGCTTTCCGCGCCTGGATGCCGCATTGGAAAGAGGCCGAATTCATTACGGAGGACGGACGCTATATCTGCGGCAGCGAAATCGAGAAGATGTCGAAATCGATGTACAACGTGCAGAACCCCGACGAAATCGTGGAACGCTACGGCGCCGACACGCTCCGTATGTACGAGATGTTCCTAGGCCCCATCGAGCAGTCCAAGCCCTGGGACACGCAAGGCATCGAAGGCGTCTATCGTTTCCTTAAGAAATTCTGGCGGCTCGTGTTCCCCGAAAACGGCGCGCCCGTGGATGAACAGCCGGCCACGCCCGAAGAATTGAAGGCCCTGCACCTGGCCATCCGCCATATCGGCGAGGACACCGACCGCTTCTCGTTCAATACGGCCGTCAGCCGGTTCATGATTACGGTAAACCAGCTGACCGACCTCAAATGCCGCAAACGCAGCATCATAGAGCCGTTCACGGTATTGCTCGCGCCCTACGCGCCGCATATCTGCGAGGAAATCTGGCAGGCGCTGGGCCATACCGACAGCATCAGCTACGCGGCCTACCCCGTCTTTGAAGAGAAATACACGGTGGAAACGAGCCTCAACTATCCGGTGTCGTTCAACGGCAAGACGCGCTTCAGCCTGAGTTTCCCGGCCGAAGCCACGCCCGCCGACATCGAGAAGGCCGTGCTGGCCGACCCGCAGACCGCCAAATGGACGGAGGGCAAGACCGTGAAAAAGGTCATCGTGGTGCCGAAACGCATCGTCAACATCGTGGTGGCCTAAAATCAACAGTATATCAACAAAAAACGCATACCGTTATGAAATCCAAATGTGAGCCGGACGACGCAAGGGCCTTTTTGAAAAAACAAATCCGGGAGATTCCCGATTTTCCGAGAAAAGGGGTTATCTTCCGCGATATCACCACTTTACTGCAACAGCCCGAAGCCCTGCGCATGGCCGCCGACCTCTTGTACGAACGCTTCAAGGATCAAGGCTTTACCAAGGTGGTGGGCATAGAGTCGCGCGGCTTCATGCTCGGCAGCATCCTGGCCTACCGGCTCGGCGCGGGTTTCGTGCCCATCCGCAAGAAAGGCAAGCTGCCCTCCGGCAAACTCAGCCGTACCTTCCATTTGGAATACGGCTACGACGTCATCGAAATGCACGTGGACGCGCTCTCGCCCGACGACAAGGTGCTGTTGCACGACGACCTGCTGGCCACGGGCGGCACCACCTGGGCCGCGCTCGACTTAATCAAGAGTACGGGCGTGCGCGAGATGGCGGCCTGCTACCTCATCGAATTGACCGACCTGGGCGGGCGCAAACGCTTGCCGCCCAACTGCGACATCGAATCCCTCATTACGTTTTAACCGCTGAATCGACTTGGATATGCCGCGCCTACGCCGCCACCGCCTGTTGACCTTGACCGCCCCCCTGTTGGCGGCGGCCTGCCTGTTGGCCGCCTGTCAGAAAAAGGAATGGACCGGCGAGGTGACGCTGAATTTTACGTTCAGCTACAACGGGCAGACGCTCGACGCGCTGGACGGCACGCGCCTGTTCGCGATGCCGGCGAGCGAGGCGGTACCGGCGGGCCAAAGCGTCACGATAGAGGAAATCCGCTATTTCATCTCCAAGGTCTATCTGATTGAGGAGGGCGGCGCGCACGTGGCGCTGACGGAGGCCGACGGCAACGGATGCCATTATATCGACTTCGCGATGCCCGCCACGCGGAAATGGACGGTCAAGGACGTGGCCTGCGGACACTACGTCGGCATCGGCTTCACCTACGGCCTGGACGAGACCGACAACGTATCGCACCGCTTCGCCAACCCGCCCGAAAGCCTGATGTTTTGGCCGGAGGCGTTGGGCGGCGGCTACCACTATATGCAAATCAACGGCAAATGGCTGTCTTCCGCCGATGCGCCGCACGAACCCTACGGCCTGCATACGGGCATCGGGCAGACCTGGGCCGACGGCGAGCCGACGGCCTTCCACCAAAACTACGTCCGTCTGGCGTTTCCGGACACGACGTCCCTGTTCCTGACGATGGAGCAAAGCGTAAGCCTCTCGGTCAACATGGACGTCATGCAATGGCTCACCGACCCGCACCCCTGGGATTTCGCCGTAGAGGGCACGGCCATCATGCAGAACCAGGACGCCCAACAAATCCTGAAAGAAAATGTCCGGAATGTCTTTTCGATACACTAAGCGCCGCCTTTGGGCCGGTATCTGTCTGCTGGGCAGCCTCTGCTTCGGGCTCGCGGCCGTGTCCTGCGGCCCCTATCAGCCGGAGGAGCCGGAAGGCCCCGACTATTTCGACCTGAACATTCCGACCTACTTCCCGACCGACGTCCACGTGCCGGCCGACAACCCGCTCTCGGTACAGGGCGTCAACCTCGGCCGCTACCTGTTCTACGACGGGCGCGTGTCGGGCCATAGCGACCCGGCGGCCTGGCGTTCCTGCGCCACCTGCCACCTGCAGGCGCACGCGTTCGAGGGCGGTTTGGACTACGCCGCGCCGACGCCCCACGCCATGCTGCCGCTGTTCAACGTGGCGTTCAACAACGTCCGCTACCACTGGAGCGGCGACACCGACTCGCTGGAGCGACTGATATACCTGGCCTTGACCGACCCCGATGAAATCAACGGCCACCCCGACAGCATCACGGCGCGCATCGCCGCCATCCCCTTTTATAACGATATGTTCGCGGCGGCTTTCGGGCAGGTGGCCCCCGGCGCCCCCGTCGTGACCATCGACCGCATCTGCAAGGCCATCGCGCAGTTCGCGCGCACGATCGTTTCGGCCAACAGCAAATTCGACCGCTACGTGCGCGGCGAGACCACGCTGACCGACGAGGAACTGAAAGGCTATCTGCTGTTCACGACCGAGGAGGGCGCCGACTGCTTCCACTGCCACGGCGGGAGCGGCAATATGCTGTTCACGACCTACGGCTTCGCCAACAACGGCTTGGATCCGGACAGCCTCTACCACGACGCTTTCGACCGCGCCTCCGTAACCGGCAACGCCGCCGACAAGGGCGTCTATCGGATTCCGACGCTGCGCAACATCGAATACACGGCGCCCTATATGCACGACGGCCGCTTCAAGACGCTGGAGGAGGTCATCGACCAATACAGCGAGGGCGTCCACTACGCGCCCAACATCAGTCCGCTCATGCACCACGTCACGGACGGCGGCGTGCAGTTGACCGAACCCGAAAAACAGGCGTTGAAAGCCTTTCTGCTTACCCTGAGCGACCCCGGCCTCTTGACCGACCCGTCGCTGTCCAAACCGCAGGACGGCCGCCTGCCGTAAACCATCCGCATGAACTACCTATCCTTGGAAGATGTCGCCAAGACCTATGGCGAAAAGACGCTGTTCCGGCACGTGACGTTCGGGCTCGAAAAGGGTCAGAAGACCGGCCTCATCGCGCGCAACGGCCGCGGCAAGAGCACGCTCATGCAAATCATCGTGGGCAAGGTGCTGCCCGACAGCGGCACGGTGACGCTGCGCAAAGACATCCGGGTGGGCTATCTGTCGCAGAATCCCGAAATAGACCCCGCCCTGAGCCTCATCGACTACCTGCTGGCGAACGACAACGAGACGACGCGCCTGCTGCACCGCTACGAAGCCCTGGTGGACGCGATGGCGCGGCAGAACACGCCCGAGTTGCAGAAGGAATGGGAGGAGACCGTTTCGGAAATGGACCGCCTGCAAGCCTGGAACTACGAAGACCGCGTCAAGGAGGTGCTGTTCCGCCTGCAACTGCCGCACCTGCAACAGCGGATGGGCTCGCTCTCGGGCGGGCACCAGAAAAAGGCGGCCCTGGCAAAGGTATTGCTGGCCGCCGCCGACCTGTTGCTGTTGGACGAGCCGACGAACCACCTCGACAT